>NZ_JBICYB010000051.1:0-28632 GCF_043200575.1 Streptomyces sp. NPDC048392 | reverse complement strand
ATACGATCTAGACACTCGCATCCTCGCAGGTCAACGGCACCTTTCTGCTATCGGGGCGTCAGATCCCTTAATTCCGCTGAATACCCGGGGTTAAGCCTGGACGAGTTGGAGCCGACGCCGGTTGATGGCTGCGCCGGTTGCCGGGAACTGGCCAACGTGCGAGATCGGGCCCGAACGGGTGGCGACATGACGACCGTGTCTGACTGCAACGTCCTGATGCGGAAGCACCCCGAGGGGCACGCATGACGCGCGCTGTGTACCGGTTCGTTGACCACACGATCCGCCATGAGCCAGCGGGCGGGGTGACGTATGAGCTGTTCTGTGTGGCGCATGAGTGCGGGGCCGAGTCGGGCCCGCAGGACAACCAGGAGACGGCGCAGGATTGGGCTCTACGGCACAGCGGGCAGACCGGTCACGACCTGTTCCGGCGAGTCTTCACCGACCATGCCCGCGTGACCCGCGCCGACCAAGACCCCGACCCGCAGAGCGACGGCGAGTAAGACAGCTCCGCGAGTCGGACGGCGACGCTCCCGACCGGACAAGCCCTGTGCAGGGGTAGGACGTACCCCGTCTGAGTTGACGTGCTCAGGCACTCGCCCCGGTCCGCCCTCGTATGCGGGGTGCCGCTTCGGCGGTGAGGGCGTCGCTATGGCCCCGCTTGTGTGCCGCCCCCCGTGGCCATGAGCGGGGCCGTTTGTTGTCCGTCGCTGGCCATAGGGTGCCCCCATGCATGTTGCCTGGGAAATCGACTTCGAGGACGTTGCCGGAACCGAGGAGCGGCCGGACGCTCAATCGGCATCGGAATTGATCACTGATGTTCTGCTGAATGTCTTCGGGAGCGAAGAGACCATGACCCGCGCTCACGTGATGTTGCACGTTGCGTCGCCGCTGCATGAGCAGATCATCAACGAGGGGAACGCCGCTATTGAGCGGGGCGAAGAATGGACCGCCGAGGTGGGTCCGATCCGGGTAACACTGCGCCCGTAGCCCACGTTTCCGCAGGTCAGAGCGGGTCCACCCAACTGTGTTAGCCTTTGCCGACGCCGGGCGGGCCCACGAGGGCCAGCACGGCACCGCCTCCCCGCCGGCCGCCGCCGACGACGCCGAGGCCCCGGTCGACGCGCCGCTTGCGCACGGCCAGGTACTCGGTGATGCGCTCCTTCACGTCCTCCAGGCCCGCGTGCTCGGCGTCGAGCACGGCCTGGGCGCCCTGGATGTCGTAGGCGTCCTCGGTCCGCTCGCTCCACGGCATCTCCAGGACCGTGTCGAGCCAGGTGCGGATCCAGGAGCCCTCGGGCGACTGGTCGGAGGACCGCTCCAGCTTGTCGACCTCCTTGAGCGCGGCCTCGCGGACCTTCTCGGGCAGGTCGGCGGCCTCGACGCGGGCGCGGTAGTCGTCGGACTCCTCGGCCGGGTCCTTGCCGTCGCCGTTGATTTCCCGCAGCTCCTTGCGGACGGCTTCGAGCTGGCGCCGCAGCAGGAACTCGCGCTGCTGCTTGTCGACGCCCTCCTGGACGTCCTTGGCGATGGTCTCGGCGACGTCCTGCTCGGCGAGGTGGTCGCGCAGTTGCTGGGTGGCGAGCTTCAGACGGGCGACCGGGTCGGTGGTCTCCAGCAGCTCGACCTTCTGCTCGGTGGTGAGGAAGGGCGAGTAGCCGGAGTTGTCGGCGAGCGCGGACACGTCGTCGATGGCCTGGACCCGGTCGACGACCTGCCAGGCGCCGCGCTTGCGCAGCCAGGCGGTGGCGAGCGCCTTGTACTCCTTCATCAGCTCGGTGACCTGGCCGGGCGCGGAGCCTCCCCGGCCGGAGGCGGGGGAGGGGTCGGGGACGGTCTCGTCGACCCGGGTGCCCTCCACCCAGAGTGCGGCGCCCGGGCCGGTGGTGCCGGCGCCGATGCGCACCCGGCCCCGGCCCCGGATCAGGGCGCCCGGGTCCCCGTCGGCCAGCCTGCCGACCTGTTCGACCGTGCCGAGGACGCCGGTGGCGGCGTAGGTGCCGTCGATGCGCGGGACGAGGAGGACCCGGGGCTTGCCGGGCTCGGACCCGGCGGCGGCCTGGGCGGCCTCCACCGCGGCCCGTACCTCGGCGTCGCTCAGGTCCAGGGGGACGACCATGCCGGGCAGGACCACTTCGTCGTCGAGCGGCAGCACGGGCAGGGTGAGCGGTGTGAAGGCGGCGGACTCAGCAGCCATGATCTCCCCTTCGGCAGTCAAGTTGAGTTACACCGACTCAATGAAAGGGAGCCCCTGATTGTTCCCCGCAGCGTGTTCGCTCTGAGCGATCAAGGGCCGGGGCCGCCAGGCGTACGAGCAGGCGTACAGACGGCAGCGCGGGCGCAGCTCCCGGCATTCCCCGGTGTCCCCCCTGACAGGATGGGACGATGCCCATCACTTCCCACGACTCCCACGACATTCCCGAGGTGCTGGACCGTCGCGAGAGCCCGTACGGCGAGGTCGTCCTGCGCCGGCACGGGGCGCTGCTGCAGATCATCGCCAACGGCTGCTTCCTGATGGACACCTCCGACGGGCGCTCGGAGCGGCGGCTGGTCGACGTGGCGGCCGACGCGCTGGCCGCCACCGGCGGGCGGACCGCGCCGCACCTGCTCATCGGCGGACTCGGCGTCGGCTTCTCCCTCGCGCACGCGGCCGCCGACCCGCGCTGGGGCCGGATCGCGGTCGTCGAACGCGAGCGCGCCATCGTCGACTGGCACCGCGGCGGACCGCTGTCGGCGCTGTCGGCCGGCGCCCTGGCCGATCCGCGCACGGAGATCGTCGAAGCGGACCTGGTGGGTTACGTCAATGAGACATCCGACACGTACGACGCGCTCTGCCTGGACATCGACAACGGCCCCGGCTGGACCGTCACCGAGGGCAACGACGGGCTGTACGCGCCGTCCGGACTGGCGGGCTGCGCACGGCTGTTGAGACCCGGCGGAGTGCTTGCCGTATGGTCCGCGCAGCCCTCTCCGGAATTCGAAGAAACCTTGCGTAATGCCGGTTTCCAGCAGGTGCGTACCGAAGAGATCCCCGTTGCCCGGGGCGTTCCGGACGTCGTCCACATCGGCGTCGGGCCTGGATAGCAAAGGCGCCGTGGCTCCCCGTACGCTGCTGCTCTGACGCGGATCATTCAAGCGTCAATCGCAGTCATGGGATCACCCCACTGATTCCGGAAAGCACACCTCAGGGGCGGGCGATGGAGCAGACACAGACCTCCCACAACGGCACGACGGCCACCCAGGGCTCACAGCGCCGGGTGCTGGTGGTCGAGGACGACCAGACGATCGTGGACGCCATCGCGACCCGCCTGCGCGCCGAGGGGTTCCTGGTGCAAACGGCGGGTGACGGTCCGTCCGCCGTCGACACGGCGGAGGCGTGGCAGCCCGATCTGCTGATCCTCGACATCATGCTGCCCGGCTTCGACGGTCTGGAGGTCTGCCGGCGCGTGCAGGCCCAGCGGCCGGTGCCGGTGCTGATGCTCACCGCCCGCGACGACGAGACGGACCTGCTGGTCGGGCTGGGCGTGGGCGCCGACGACTACATGACCAAGCCGTTCTCGATGCGCGAGCTGGCCGCGCGCGTGCACGTGCTGCTGCGGCGGGTGGAGCGGGCCGTGGTGGCCGCCTCGACGCCGCGCAGCGGCATCCTGCGCCTGGGCGAACTGGAGATCGACCACGCGCAGCGCCGGGTGCGGGTGCGCAGCGAGGACGTCCATCTCACTCCCACCGAGTTCGACCTGCTGGTCTGCCTGGCGAACACCCCGCGCGCGGTGCTCTCCCGCGAGCAGCTGCTCGCCGAGGTGTGGGACTGGGCGGACGCCTCCGGCACCAGGACCGTGGACAGTCACATCAAGGCGCTGCGCCGCAAGATCGGGGCCGAGCGGATCCGCACGGTGCACGGCGTGGGCTACGCGCTGGAGACGCCGACGCCATGAGTTCGGGACGGGGGACCGCGCGCAGGAGCCCAGGCCCTCGGAACACCGGGGAGCCCTGGGGCGGCGTACGCCCGTTCTCGATCAAGACCAAGCTGGGCGCGCTGGTCGTCACCTCGGTGCTGATCACCACCGGTCTCTCGGTGATCGCGGTGCACACCAAGACGGAGCTGCGCTTCATCACGGTCTTCTCGATGATCGCCACGCTGCTGATCACGCAGTTCGTGGCCCACTCGCTGACCGCGCCGCTGGACGAGATGAACGCCGTCGCCCGCTCCATCTCGCACGGCGACTACACCCGCCGGGTACGCGAGAACCGCCGCGACGAGCTGGGCGACCTGGCCGTCACCATCAACCGCATGGCCGACGACCTGGAGGCCCAGGACCAGCAGCGCAAGGAGCTGGTCGCGAACGTCTCGCACGAGCTGCGCACCCCGATCGCGGGCCTGCGCGCCGTGCTGGAGAACATCGTCGACGGGATCACCCGGGCCGACCCGGAGACCATGCGCACGGCGCTCGGACAGACCGAGCGGCTCGGCCGGCTGGTGGAGACGCTGCTGGACCTCTCCCGCCTGGACAACGGCGTCGTACCGCTGCGCAAGCGGCGCTTCGAGGTGTGGCCGTACCTGTCGGGCGTGCTCAAGGAGGCCAACATGCTCGCCTCGGCACGCGCGGGCATCGCCTCCGGCTCCGGCAGCCACACCCGCACCGACGTGCATCTGGCCCTGGACGTCTTCCCGCCGGAGCTGACCGCGCACGCCGATCCCGAGCGCATCCACCAGGTGGTCGCCAACCTCATCGACAACGCCGTCAAGCACAGCCCGCCGCACGGCCGCGTGACGGTCCGGGCGCGGCGCGGGGAGCTGCCCGAGTCCCTGGAGCTGGAAGTGCTCGACGAGGGCCCCGGCATTCCGCGCTCGGAGTGGCGCCGGGTCTTCGAGCGGTTCAACCGGGGTTCGGTGTCCCGGCCGCACGGTCCGGGAAGCGACGGCGGCACCGGTCTGGGCCTCGCGATCGCGCGCTGGGCGGTGGATCTGCACGGCGGCCGGATCAGGGTGGCCGAATCCGAGCGGGGCTGCCGGATTCTCATCACTCTTCCGGGCCTGCCGTCGACGTCCGGTTGACGTAGGGTTCGGAGCGGAGCCTCAAGATCCATTACATCCGCGCTGGCGGACACGTGTGATCGGGCACAGGCCCGCGTTCGTGGAGCGCCGGGCGACGGTCACCCGATCCCGCACGCGGCAGAACCTCGCTTGTTTCCCGCCATTTCCAGCACCGAAACGCGGTCCGCGATGTGACTTACGCGACGATGAACGGGCCCGGTCTGACCTTACGGGTCGGGTAGGCGTAGCCTTGATTTCCGCTGTCCACCATCTTGTGAAGCGGAAGAGGGCGGTTCTCGCCGTGTCGCCACAGTCCCCCACCAACTCGAGCATCTCGACCGACACCGACCAAGCGGGCAAGAACCCCGCGGCCGCGTTCGGTGCCAACGAGTGGCTCGTCGACGAGATCTATCAGCAGTACCTCCAGGATCCGAACTCCGTGGACCGAGCCTGGTGGGACTTCTTCGCCGACTACAGGCCAGGAGCGCCCGCGGCCCAGGCCGCCCCCGCTGCCACGGCCACGGACTCCGGCAGCACGCCACCGGCCGCTCCCGCCCCGCAGGCACAGGCTCCCGCCCCGGCCCAGCCGCAGGCGGCCGCCCCCGCTCCCGCCCAGCCGGCGCAGCCCGCCGCCGCCCCCGCGGCTCCGGCCGCGAAGCCCGCTCCCGCGCCGGCCAAGCCCGCCGCGCAGCCCCAGGCGAAGGCCGCCGCGCCCGCCAAGGACGCCACCGCCGCCCCCGAGGGGCCGGAGATGGTGGCCCTGCGCGGCCCGGCCGCCGCGGTCGCGAAGAACATGAACGCCTCGCTGGAGCTGCCCACGGCCACGTCCGTGCGCGCGGTCCCGGTGAAGCTGCTGTTCGACAACCGCATCGTCATCAACAACCACCTCAAGCGCGCCCGGGGCGGGAAGATCTCCTTCACGCACCTGATCGGCTACGCGATGGTGCAGGCCATCAAGGCCATGCCGTCGATGAACCACTCGTTCGGCGAGAAGGACGGCAAGCCGACCCTCGTCAAGCCGGCGCACATCAACCTCGGCCTCGCCATCGACCTGGTCAAGCCCAACGGCGACCGCCAGCTGGTCGTCGCGGCGATCAAGAAGGCCGAGACGCTGAACTTCTTCGAGTTCTGGCAGGCCTACGAGGACATCGTCCGCCGCGCCCGCGACAACAAGCTGACGATGGACGACTTCACCGGCGTCACCGTCTCCCTGACCAACCCCGGCGGCCTCGGCACCGTCCACTCCGTGCCGCGCCTGATGCCCGGCCAGTCGGTCATCATGGGCGTCGGTTCCATGGACTACCCGGCGGAGTTCCAGGGCACCAGCCAGGACACCCTGAACAAGCTCGGCATCTCGAAGGTCATGACGCTCACGTCGACCTACGACCACCGGGTCATCCAGGGCGCCGCCTCCGGCGAGTTCCTGCGCCAGGTCGCCAACCTCCTCCTCGGTGAGAGCGGCTTCTACGACGAGATCTTCAAGGCGCTGCGCATCCCCTACGAGCCGGTCCGCTGGCTCAAGGACATCGACGCCTCCCACGACGACGACGTCACCAAGGCCGCCCGCGTCTTCGAGCTGATCCACTCCTACCGGGTCCGCGGCCACGTCATGGCCGACACCGACCCGCTGGAGTACCAGCAGCGCAAGCACCCCGACCTGGACATCACCGAGCACGGGCTCACCCTGTGGGACCTGGAGCGCGAGTTCGCGGTCGGCGGCTTCGCCGGCAAGTCCCTGATGAAGCTGCGCGACATCCTCGGCGTGCTGCGCGACTCGTACTGCCGCACCACCGGCGTCGAGTTCATGCACATCCAGGACCCGAAGCAGCGCAAGTGGATCCAGGACCGCATCGAGCGCTCGCACACCAAGCCGGAGCGCGAGGAGCAGCTGCGCATCCTGCGCCGGCTGAACGCGGCGGAGGCCTTCGAGACCTTCCTGCAGACCAAGTACGTCGGCCAGAAGCGGTTCTCCCTGGAGGGCGGCGAGTCCGTCATCCCGCTGCTCGACGCGGTCATCGACTCGGCGGCCGAGTCCCGTCTGGACGAGGTCGTCGTCGGCATGGCCCACCGCGGCCGGCTGAACGTGCTGGCCAACGTGGTCGGCAAGTCGTACGCGCAGATCTTCCGCGAGTTCGAGGGCAACCTCGACCCGAAGTCGATGCACGGCTCCGGGGACGTGAAGTACCACCTGGGCGCCGAGGGCACCTTCACCGGCCTGGACGGCGAGCAGATCAAGGTCTCGCTGGTCGCCAACCCCTCGCACCTGGAGGCGGTCGACCCGGTCCTGGAGGGTGTCTCGCGCGCCAAGCAGGACATCATCAACAAGGGCGGCACGGACTTCACCGTCCTGCCGGTGGCGATCCACGGCGACGCGGCCTTCGCGGGCCAGGGCGTGGTGGCCGAGACCCTGAACATGTCGCAGCTGCGCGGCTACCGCACCGGCGGCACGGTCCACGTCGTCATCAACAACCAGGTCGGCTTCACCGCCGCCCCGGAGTCCTCGCGCTCGTCCATGTACGCCACCGACGTGGCCCGCATGATCGAGGCACCGATCTTCCACGTGAACGGCGACGACCCGGAGGCCGTGGTCCGCGTCGCGCGGCTCGCCTTCGAGTTCCGTCAGGCGTTCAACAAGGACGTGGTGATCGACCTCATCTGCTACCGCCGCCGCGGTCACAACGAGTCGGACAACCCGGCCTTCACCCAGCCGCTGATGTACGACCTGATCGACAAGAAGCGCTCGGTGCGCAAGCTCTACACCGAGTCCCTCATCGGTCGCGGCGACATCACCCTGGAAGAGGCCGAGCAGGCTCTCCAGGACTACCAGGGCCAGCTGGAGAAGGTCTTCACCGAGGTCCGCGAGGCGGTCTCGCAGCCGTCCGCCGCGGAGCCCTCGGACCCGCAGGCCGAGTTCCCGGTGGCCGTGAACACCGCGGTCAGCGCCGAGACCGTCAAGCGGATCGCCGAGTCCCAGGTCAACATCCCCGACCACGTCACCATCCACCCGCGTCTGCTGCCGCAGCTGCAGCGCCGCGCGGCGATGGTCGAGGACGGCACGATCGACTGGGGCATGGGCGAGACCCTCGCCGTCGGCTCCCTCCTCCTGGAGGGCGTGCCGGTCCGCCTGACCGGCCAGGACTCGCAGCGCGGCACCTTCGGCCAGCGTCACGCGGTCGTCATCGACCGTCAGACGGGCGACGAGTTCACGCCGCTGCTGTACCTGTCCGAGGACCAGGCCCGGTACAACGTCTACAACTCCCTGCTCTCCGAGTACGCGGTGATGGGCTTCGAGTACGGCTACTCGCTGGCCCGCCCGGACGCGCTGGTGATGTGGGAGGCGCAGTTCGGCGACTTCGTCAACGGCGCGCAGACGGTCGTGGACGAGTTCATCTCGTCGGCCGAGCAGAAGTGGGCCCAGACCTCCGGCGTCACCCTCCTCCTGCCGCACGGCTACGAGGGCCAGGGCCCGGACCACTCCTCGGCCCGCCCGGAGCGCTTCCTGCAGCTCTGCGCGCAGAACAACATGACGGTCGCGATGCCGACCCTGCCGTCGAACTACTTCCACCTCCTGCGGTGGCAGGTGCACAACCCGCACCACAAGCCGCTGGTGATCTTCACCCCGAAGTCGATGCTGCGCCTGAAGACCGCGGCCTCGAAGGCGGAGGAGTTCACGACGGGCCAGTTCCGCCCGGTCATCGGCGACGACTCGGTCGACCCGGCCGCCGTCAAGAAGGTCGTCTTCACCGCCGGCAAGGTCTACTACGACCTCGACGCCGAGCGGAAGAAGCGCGGCCTGACGGACACGGCCATCATCCGCATCGAGCGCCTGTACCCGCTGCCGGGTGCCGAGCTCCAGGCGGAGATCGCCAAGTACCCGAACGCCGAGAAGTACCTGTGGGCCCAGGAGGAGCCGGCGAACCAGGGTGCCTGGCCGTTCATCGCGCTCAACCTGATCGACCACCTGGACCTGGCGGTCGGCGCCGACGTCCCGCACGGCGAGCGCCTGCGCCGCATCTCGCGACCGCACGGCTCGTCCCCGGCCGTCGGTTCCGCCAAGCGGCACCAGGCCGAGCAGGAGCAGCTGGTGCGTGAGGTCTTCGAAGCCTGAGGCTTCGTACGGGCCCGGCACCGCCTGACCCGACCTGACCGGAGAGGCCGGCCCCGTCCAGGGGCCGGCCTCTCCGGCTTGTCTCCGGACCGCTCGCCCGTCCGCCCGGCCGAGGCAGGGCTCGAAGTCCCGGTACGGCCGGGTGCGCCGACGGGCACCGAGGGCCGCCCGCGTGCGGCAGTTCCGGCCGCGGCCCGGCGAGCACCGCCTCGCCCGTGGCGGTGCCGACCTGCCGGGTGACCCGCGGGACCGCGACCCCGCTTCCGCGGAGGTCTCCTACCCCATCGGGGGAGCAGCCGGCCCCAGCCCACGCCGGGTGCGAGGGCGCCGATCCCGCCGCGCAGCCGTCTCCGGCCCCCCGGGGGCGTCGCACCCGGCGCCTGCCCCCTTTCCGTTCCCCGCCCTACTCCTACTCCTACTCCTCTACTCCTCGTCCTCGTCTACTCCTCGTCCTCGTCCTCGTCGTCCAGCCGGGCGAGCCAGGTGGCGAGGCGTTCGACGGGCACCTCGAAGTCCGGGTTGAGGTCGACGAACGTGCGCAGCTGTGCGGCGAGCCACTCGAAGGTGACCTCTTCCTCGCCGCGCCGCTTCTCCAGTTCCTCGATGCCGCGGTCGGTGAAGTACATGTGGTGTTCTCCTGCGTGCGTCCGTGTGCCGAATTCGCCCCCAAGACTATGCAGACGCCGCCGCGCGGCGCCGGGTCGGAACCGAGGCGGAACCGGACCGGAACTCCCGTCACGCCCTGCGCGGCGCGGGCCGGACGAGGGCGGGCGCGCCGTGGGCGGTCAACAGGGCACCCACAGTGGTCCAGCCGCCGCTGCGGTGCCGGGCGCCCCACGCCATGAGCGGCACCCCGGCCGCCACCTGGGCCAGGGCGAGGGCCCGGCCGCCCGGTCCGTACTCTCCGGGCGGCCGTACGGCGAGGCTCGCGGTGTCGCGCCATCGCGTCCCGGCGGTCCACCGGGTGCCGGGCAGGGCGCCGGCGCGCTCGCGGAGGCGGTCGGCGGGGTCGCCGGGGTCGAGTCCGGCCGGCAGCCGGACTCCCGCGCGCGTGAGGACCGCGAGCAGACCGCGGACCCTCGCGCGGGCGTCGGCCCCGGGGTCGGGTCTCGTCAGCCGGTCCAGGGACGCGAGATCGAGGACCGGGTCCAGGCCGAGCCGGGCGGCGAAGGTGCGCATCGCCTCGTCCTCGCCGGCCGGCGTGCCGCCCGCGAGCCACACGTAGCCCACCGGGCGGCGGAATCCGGAGGCGAGGGCGTATCCGGCCCGGTCGGCGTCCCACCACAGGGCGAGTACGGGCCACGGGACGCCGACGGCGAGCGCCGCGGCCCAGCCGGTGACCACCCGGTCGACCGGTTCGCCGCCGTCGCGCCAGGGCCCGCCCGCCGGAACGAGCGCGCTCCATTCCTCGCCGGCCCGGACCAGCGGCATCCGTTCGCCCAGCAGGGGGGCGACGGCGGCGACGGAGTCCGGCGCGGCGCGGCAGAGCAGCAGGGCGCCGGGAGCGGGAGCGGAGGCGGACTCTTCCGTCGACATGTTCACAAGCTAGGGCAAAGGAGCCTGCCCGGCCGATCGTTGATCGCCAGAACGGGTGTCTTGACTTTCCACGACCGCGATATATCGTGAATTACGAAGGACGCGATATGGCGCGTTCGGTCGAGGAGGTCTTCACCATGTCCGAGTGGTCCGTCGCGGAGCCCGGGAAGCTCACCTTCGACGAGTCCGTGAGCCGGCTCCACGTACGCATCGTCGGTGGAACGGTGAACGTGGTGGGCACTGACGAGAGTTCCGCCCGCCTGGAGGTTTCCGAGATCGAGGGGCCGCCCCTGATCGTGACCCACCAGGACGGCGTGCTCACGGTCGCCTACGAGGACCTGCCCTGGAAGGGCTTCCTCAAGTGGCTTGACCGCGAGGGCTGGCGGCGCAGCGCGGTGGTCTCCCTGGCAGTGCCGGTCGGCACCCGCGTGGAAGTGGGCGCGGTCAGCGCCGCGGCGGTCGTCTCCGGTCTCGATGGCCCGGCCGAGGTGAAGGGCGTCTCCGGGGACACCACGCTGGTGAGCCTCGCGGGCCCCGTCCGCGCGGACACCGTCTCGGGGAACGTGGAGGCGCAGGCCCTCACCGGAGACCTGCGCTTCAACTCCGTCTCCGGCGACCTGACGGTGGTGGAGGCGGGCTCCTCCGTGCGGGCCGACTCGGTGAGCGGGTCGATGATCGTCGACCTTGACCCGGCCGGCGGGCCCACCGACATCAGCCTGAACAGCGTGTCGGGCGAGATCGCGATCCGGCTGCCCCAGCCGGCCGACGCCCGGGTCGAGGCGAACACGGCCAGCGGCATGGTCTCCAGCGCCTTCGAGGACCTCCGGGTGGGCGGCCAGTGGGGGGCCAAACGCATCACCGGCCGGCTCGGCGCGGGCAACGGCAGTCTGAAGGCCACCACGGTCTCCGGCTCGATCGCCCTGCTCCGCCGTCCGGCGACGGAGGACACACCGTGGGAGCAGGAGCCACGGGACACCGGCCCGGCGGACCACGCACAGGGCGACTCGGGGGACAATCCCCCTTCCGTCCGGGACCACGGCGCCACCGGCGCTCCTTCCGACGGCACGACCGACAAGAAGGTGCTCTGACATGCCCCCCGTCTTCGCCCACGGCCGACTCCGCCTCTATCTCCTCAAGCTCCTGGACGAGGCCCCGCGTCACGGTTACGAGGTGATCCGGCTCCTCGAAGAGCGCTTCCAGGGCCTCTACGCCCCGTCCGCGGGCACGGTGTACCCGCGCCTTGCCAAGCTGGAGGCGGAGGGCCTGGTCACGCACACCACCGAGGGTGGCCGCAAGGTGTACGCCATCACGGACGCCGGCCGCGCCGAGCTGGCCGACCGCACCGGCGAGCTGGCCGATCTGGAGCTGGAGATCCGGGAGTCGGTCGCCGAGCTGGCCGCCGAGATCCGGGCCGACGTGCGGGGCGCGGCCGGCGATCTGCGGCGGGAGATGCGGGCGGCGGCCACCGCGGCCCGACGGGGCACCGGCTCCGGAGCACACGACGAGGGAAGCGGCTTCGCCGGGGACGCCGACGAGAAGGATGCCTGGCGGGCCGCCAAGGAGGAGATGCGGCGGGTCAAGCAGGAGTGGAAGGAGCAGGCCCGCCGCGCCAAGGACGAGAGCCGCCGCGCCCGCGACGAGGCCCAGCGGGCCCGGCGTCAGGCGAAGGAGGCCCAGGAGCGGGCCCGGGCCCAGGCGCAGGAGGAGGTCCAGCGCATCGCCCAGCGCGTGCAGGAACAGGTACAGGACCACTTCTCGCGGGGTGACTGGCCGACGGGGCTGCGCGAGGGCCTGAGCGAACTGGCCAGGGAGGTCGGGGACTTCGGCAAGGACTTCGGCAAGGAGTTCGGCAAGGACTGGGGCTTCGGCCGTCCCGACGCCGGAGGCACCACCCCGCGGACCGAGCACTCCCCCGGCCCCGAGCGCTCCCCCGGCCCCGAGTACTCCGTCACCCCCGAGGACTTCCCCGCCGGATACGCCCCGAGCTGGGCCCATGAGGACGCCGCGGAGTCCACCGGGGACCCGGCCCGTGATCTGGACCGGCTGCTCGACCGCTTCCGGGACGACATCCGCGACACCGCCCGGGACCACGGCGTGACGGCCGACCAACTGCACGACGCCCGCCGTCGGCTCTCGGACGCCGCGGCGCACATCGGCGCGATCCTGCGGACACCGAAGGCCTGATGTCCGGCACGGCACAGCGCGGCGCCCCGGCACGCCACCGGAGGCGCCGCGCGCATCGGTCAGGCGCAGGCCTCGCCGGCCGTCCCGCCGCCCAGCACCCTGGTCAGCGACTCGTGGGTCACCCCGTGGTCGGCGAGCACCTCGCCGGGCGCACCGGGGCGGAGGGTCAGAGCGAGGAGGAGGTGCTCGTCCCCGATGCAGCGGTCGCGCCGGGCGACGGCGACCCGCAGCGCCTTCTCCAGGACCTCCTTGGCGCCACGGCTGAAGCCGCGGTGCCCGGACCACCGGCGGGGGCGGTACGGCGGACCGGGCGGCGCACGCGAACGGCGGGCCCGGAGAACCGGACCCGCCGCACGTGTGGGAGAGCGTCAGCAGTTGCTGAGCACGATCTTGCCGAACTGCCCACCGGAGGCCATCCGCTCGAAACCCTCACGGGCCCGGTCCATCGGGAGCACCTCGTCGATCACGGGACGCACGCCGGTGGCGGCGCAGAAGGACAGCAGGTCCTCCAGCTCGTCCTTGGTGCCCATCGTGGAGCCGACCACCTTGAGCTCCAGGAAGAAGATCCGGGTCAGCTCCGCGTGGGAGGGCCGGTCGCCGCTGGTGGCACCGGAGATGACCAGCGTGCCGCCCGGCCGCAGCGACTTCACCGAGTGGGACCAGGTGGCGGCGCCCACGGTCTCGATGACGGCGTCGACCCGCCGCGGCAGCCGCGCGCCCGGCTCGACGGCCTCGACGGCACCCAGCTCCAGGGCACGCTTCCGCTTCGTCTCGTCCCGGCTGGTCGCGAAGACCCGCAGCCCGGCCGCCTTGCCGAGCACGATCGCGGCCGTGGCCACCCCGCCACCGGCACCCTGCACCAGCACGGAGTCACCCGGACGCACCCCGGCGTTGGTGAACAGCATCCGGTACGCCGTCAGCCAGGCGGTCGGCAGACAGGCCGCCTCCTCGAAGGAGAGCTCCTTCGGCTTGGGCAGGATGTTCCAGGTCGGCACGGCGACCCGCTCGGCGAACGTCCCCGGGTAGCGCTCGGTGAGGATGGAGCGGGGCTCCCTGGGGCCGACGCCGTGGCCGGTCTGGCCGATCACGGAGTGCAGGACGACCTCGTTGCCGTCCGCGTCGATCCCGGCGGCGTCGCACCCGAGGATCATCGGCAGCCGGTCCTCCGGCAGGCCGACGCCGCGCAGGGACCACAGGTCGTGGTGGTTGAGGGAGGCGGCCCTGACATCGACGACGCTCCAGCCGGGACGGGCCTCGGGAGCCGGAAGCTCTCCCGACTCCAGACCGGTCAGCGGCTGGTCGCGGTCGATTCGGGCGGCGTAGACAGCGAACATGACCTTGACGATAGGTCCCGCACCGGTCATCCGAAACGGCCCACCGGTGTGACACACGCCCTCTTGCGCACCACACGCAGCTGCGGGCGGTCGCGCCCTCCCCGTGCCTGAACGGCCTGGCAGTCACCCGTCGGCCTGGCAGGCACCCGTCCAGCAGCGGCTCGCGGTCCCACCCACTCACGCCCGGGCCGGCACAGGCACAGGCGTCGGCACCGCACCCGCACCCGCACCCGCACCCGCACCCGCACCCGCACCCGCAGGCCAACGGCCCCGCCCGCAGGGACGAGGCCGCTCACCGCATCACACCGTCACCGGCGCGCAACACCCTCCGCCCGAGCCGCCGCAGCGACCGCCGCCGTAACGGCCGGCGCGACCCGCTCGTCGAACGGGGACGGGATCACGTAGTCCGCGGCGAGGTCGTCCCCGACCACGGACGCCAGCGCCTCGGCCGCCGCGAGCTTCATGCCCTCGGTGATCCGCGACGCCCGCACCTGGAGCGCGCCCGCGAAGATGCCCGGGAACGCCAGCACGTTGTTGATCTGGTTCGGGAAGTCCGAGCGCCCCGTCGCGACGACCGCCGCGTACTTGTGGGCGACCTCCGGATGCACCTCGGGGTTCGGGTTGGCCATCGCGAAGACGAACGCGCCCTCGGCCATCGAGGCCACCGCCGGCTCCGGCACCGTACCGCCGCTGACGCCGATGAAGACGTCGGCACCGGACAGGGCCGCCTCCAGCGAGCCGGACAGCCCACCCTTGTTGGTGAAGCCGGCCAAATCCCGCTTGACCGGGGTCAGGTCGTCCCGGTCGGCCGAGACGACGCCCTTGCGGTCGGCGACCGCGACGTCTCCGATACCGGCCTCCACCAGCATCCGGGCGATGGCGACACCGGCCGCGCCCGCGCCCGAGATCACCGCCCGCAGCTCACCGAGCGTCCGCCCGCTCAGCCGCGCCGCGTTCCGCAGTGCCGCCAGCGTCACGACCGCCGTGCCGTGCTGGTCGTCGTGGAAGACCGGGATGTCGAGGCGCTCCTGGAGCTTGCGCTCGATCTCGAAGCACCGCGGGGCCGAGATGTCCTCGAGGTTGATGCCACCGAAGGAGGGCGCCAGCCGGACCACGGTCTCGACGATCTCGTCGGCGTCCGTGCAGTTCAGGGCGATCGGGACCGCGTCCACGCCGCCGAACTGCTTGAAGAGGATGGCCTTCCCCTCCATCACCGGGAGGGATGCCTCGGGCCCGATGTCCCCGAGCCCCAGCACCGCCGTACCGTCCGTCACGACCGCGACGACCGACGACTTCCAGGTGTAGTCGTGGACGAGGTCGGGCTGCTCGGCGATCGCGCTGCACACTTTCGCGACGCCGGGCGTGTACGCCAGGGACAGGTCGTCCTTGTCACGGACCGGCACGGTGGCCTGCACGGCCATCTTGCCGCCGCGGTGCAGCGCGAACGCGGGGTCGAAGGAGTCGAGCGGCTCGGCGCCCGCCCCCTGGTCCGCACCGGCTTCGCTGTCGCTGCGAGGATTGACGATCTCCGCTGCCACTTTGTCTTACCCCTTAGGAGTTCATGGTTTGAGGGTTCCACTCCTGGTGAGGAATGGGCGGGCACCGCACAGGGAGATGGCTGTCCGGGCCACGAGGACCCCTGCGCGACGGGCGCGCCGCACACGCGCCCTGAGCCCCTGATGAGGGGTGTAAAGAACCTTCTTACCCGACCGGCACCCCCGGCGACGAGTCGGATAAGCGCAAGCTCACATGTCGGACCCCGAACGCCGCATGTCGGTGACATGGCTCATAGCCAGGGTTCCGGACAACCTCCCGGCGCCTCTTGACAGACCTGAGGACAACATCTGCGCCAGCCCTGCCCACCCGCGATCCATGTTCGGATAACAAGAAATTCCGCAGATCTTCCGGCCGGAAGGGCAGATTCCCGTAAAGGTTCGGTCGTGATGTACCGACCTGGTGCGGTTCGGGGGGTGACCCGTTATCCGATTTTGACATGACGGCCCCCCTGAATGGCCGAGTCCGAATGGCAAGATGCCGTAATCACACGAGGTCGCGGCACTCGAAGGTGTGTGCTCTCGTCGACCCACGGCGCCTGCCGGTCCCCCGGCCGGCGTCCCGTCCCATCGGCAACTCCCTCATCCGCCGGAGGAACCCACCATGACCGCAAGCTCCACCCGTCGTACGACCGCCGCGCACTCCCGGCTAGCAGCGGTCGGTGCGATCGCGGTCGCAGGCGCTCTGCTGCTCACCGGATGCGGCGACCAGACCGAGAACAGCGACTCCGGCAGCAACGACAACCAGTCCGCGAGCGGTGCTCCGCTGGCCGACAAGCTGCCGCAGTCCATCCGTGACAAGGGCACCGTCAAGGTCGGCTCCGACATCGCGTACGCCCCGGTCGAGTTCAAGGACGACTCCGGCAAGACGGTCGGCATCGACCCCGATCTCGCGGACGCCCTGGGCAAGCAGCTCGGTGTGAAGTTCGAGTTCGAGAACGGCACCTTCGACACCCTGATCACCGGTCTGCGCTCCAAGCGGTACGACATCGCCATGTCCGCGATGACCGACACCAAGAACCGCCAGGAGGGCGTCGACTCCGACACCGGCAAGAAGGTCGGCCAGGGCGTCGACTTCGTCGACTACTTCACCGCCGGTGTCTCGGTCTACACCAAGAAGGGCGACGACCAGGGCATCAAGACCTGGGCCGACCTGTGCGGCAAGAAGCTCGTGCTCCAGCGCGGCACGGTCTCCGAGGACCTCGCCAAGGCCGAGAGCGAGAAGTGCCCCGCCGGAAAGAAGATCTCCATGGAGGCCTTCGACAACGACCAGCAGGCCCAGACCCGCCTGCGGGCGGGCGGCGCCGACGCCGGCTCCTCCGACTTCCCGGTCGCGGCGTACGCGGTGAAGACCTCCGGCGGCGGCAAGGACTTCGAGCTCGTCGGCGAGCAGGTCGAGGCCGCCCCGTACGGCATCGCGGTCGCCAAGGACAACACCCAGCTGCGCGACGCCCTGAAGGCGGCGCTGGACGCGGTGATCGCGAACGGCGAATACAAGAAGATCATGGACAAGTGGGGCGTGGCGGAAGGCGCCGTCACGGAAGCCACCATCAACGGCGGCAAGTGACCGCGCGGCGGGCACTGAAAGGCAACATCCGTGACTGTTGACATCGACAAGACGACGGGCGGCCCGGCCGGCACCCCGCCGGCCGGACCGGAGGCCATCAAGGCCATCCCGGTCCGGCACTACGGGCGGTACGTCTCCGCGGTCGTCGCGATCGCGCTACTGGCCGCGGTCGTCTACGCGTTCTCCCAGGGCAAGATCAACTGGGGTGCCATCCCGGACTACTTCTTCGACGACCGCATTCTGACCGGCATGGGCAAGACGCTCCTGATCACCGTCCTCGCGATGCTGATCGGCGTCGTCGGCGGCATCCTGCTCGCCGTGATGCGGCTGTCGAAGAACCCGGTGACCTCGTCCATCTCGTGGTTCTACATCTGGTTCTTCCGCGGCACGCCCGTCCTGGTGCAGCTGGTCGTCTGGTTCAACCTCGGCCTGGTCTTCGAGTACATCAACCTGGGGCCGTTCTACCGCGACGAGTGGTCGGACTTCATGACGCCGTTCCTGACGGCGCTGCTCGGTCTCGGCCTCAACGAGGCCGCGTACATGGCGGAGATCTGCCGCGCGGGCCTGCTCGCCGTCGACGAGGGCCAGACCGAGGCGGCGCACGCGCTCGGCATGAGCCACGCCAGGACGCTGCGCCGGATCGTGGTCCCGCAGGCGATGCGCGTGATCGTGCCGCCGACGGGCAACGAGGTCATCAACATGCTGAAGACGACCTCCCTCGTGTCGGTCGTCCAGTACGCGGAGTTGTTCCGGGTCGCCCAGGACATCGGCCAGACCTCCGGCTCGCCGGCCGAGATGCTGTTCCTGGCGGCGGCCTGGTACCTGCTGCTGACCTCGCTGTTCAGCATCGGCCAGTACTACCTGGAGCGTTACTACGCCCGTGGCTCCAGCCGTCAGCTGCCGGCGACCCCGTGGCAGAAGGTCAAGGCGAACATGATCTCCCTGGGCCGCCCGAAGGGAGGCATGGCATGAGTGAGAAGCCCGGCAAGACGGACGGCGCCCCCGTGCGCGACTCCGCCGTCCCCATGGTCAGGGCGGAGGGCGTCCACAAGTCCTTCGGCGCCGTCGAGGTCCTCAAGGGCATCGACCTGGAGGTGAAGCAGGGCGAGGTGTTCTGCCTCATCGGCCCCTCCGGCTCCGGCAAGTCGACGTTCCTGCGCTGCATCAACCACCTGGAGAAGATCAACGCCGGGCGGCTGTACGTCGACGGCGAGCTGGTCGGCTACCGCCAGAAGGGTGACAAGCTCTACGAGCTGAAGGACAGCGAGGTCGCCGTCAAGCGCCGGGACATCGGCATGGTCTTCCAGCGCTTCAACCTGTTCCCGCACATGACGGCGCTGGAGAACGTCATGGAGGCGCCGGTACAGGTCAAGGGCGTGAGCAAGGCTCAGGCCAGGGAGCGCGCACGCGGGCTCCTGGAGCGCGTGGGCCTGGGCGACAAGGCCGGCAACTACCCCTCGCAGCTGTCCGGCGGCCAGCAGCAGCGCGTCGCCATCGCACGGGCCCTGGCCATGGACCCGAAGCTGATGCTCTTCGACGAGCCGACCTCGGCGCTCGACCCCGAGCTGGTCGGTGACGTCCTCGACGTCATGCGCGACCTCGCCGAGTCCGGTATGACGATGGTCGTCGTCACCCACGAGATGGGCTTCGCCCGCGAGGTCGGCGACAGCCTGGTCTTCATGGACGACGGCGTGGTGGTCGAGTCGGGCAACCCGCGCGACGTCCTGACCGATCCGCAGCACGACCGGACGAAGGCGTTCCTGTCCAAGGTCCTCTGAAGTCGCACCAGCAGGGGCGGTACGGGTCTTCTCCCGTACCGCCCCTGCTGGTCGTGGGCGTCATCGGCTCACTTCAGCGCCAGCAGCAGGGTGTCCGACGGCGAGCACCACACCGGCCGCGCCTCGCCGAAGCCCTTCTCGCGCAGCACGCGCGCGTGCCATGCCGCCGAGGGCGTGTCGCCGTCGGCGTGCTCCCCGTAGATCTCGAAGCGGCGGGCGGCGGGCCCGGCGAGCACCGGGTCCTTGGCGACGAGCTGCCACCACCGGGCCCAGTCGAGCGCGCCCCCGTCCTTGGCGGCGTCCATCCGCGCGTGCCGCCGGGCACGCTCGGCCGCGTTGATCCGGGGCGTCGTGTCGTCGGTCATGTGGTCCGCGTTCATGAAGACACCACCGTCGCGGACCAGCCCCGCGACCCGACCGTAGAGATCCGCGAGGGGTTCGGCGTGGAACCAGTGCAGGGCCGTGGCGGTCAGCACGGCGTCGTACGACCCGTACGGCAGCTTGGCCGGCCAGTCGCGGTCCTTGAGGTCGGCGGTGACGAAGGAGACCCGCTCGTCGCCCGCGAAGGTGCCCTCGGCGATGGCGAGGAGCGCGGGGTCGAGGTCCACGCCGGTACCGGTGGCCTCCGGGAACCGGGCGAGCAGCCGGGCCGTGATGGTGCCGGTGCCGCAGGCCAGGTCGAGCACGCGAGGTGCCGGGCCGACCAGCGCCCCGACCATGTCGAGCATGATTCGGAACCGGTCCTCGCGGTCAGGCATGTACCACTCCTGCTGCCGGTCCCAGCTCTGCTGCCAGGCCTGCCAGTCGGCACCGGCCGCGGTGGTGGCGGTGGTAGCGGTGGTGTCCGCGTTCATCGAGCCCCTCCCTGCCTGCGTGACGTAATACCCTAGAAGTGCGATCATCTATTACCTGATCGCAGGCATGACCATAGAGCCTCTTCGTAAGGACTGCAAGTGGAACTGGCCTATTACTCGGACTACGCCGTGCGTCTCGTCAACACCGAGGAACCATCGCGGGGGCAGGACTCCCTGACCTCGGTGGAGGCCGTCCGCGAGCTCTTCGGCGCCAACCATTCGGCGGCCCGGCGCGCCACCGAGGCCGACGTGACGCGCTTCCGCTCGGTCCGGGGGCGGCTGCGCGCGGTCTTCGAGGCGGCCGACGGCGGCGACGAGACCCTCGCCGTGGACCTGCTGAACTCACTGCTCCTGGAGTTCCCGGTGAGCCCGCAGATCTCCGGCCACGACCACCGCGCGGACGACGGCAGCCCGCTGTGGCACATGCACCTGGCGGACCACCCCTCCAACGCGACCGCGGGCTTCGCGGCCATCGCGGCGATGGGGCTGGCCTTCCACCTCACCGAGTACGGCGTGGACCGGCTGGGTCTGTGCGAGGCGGCTCCCTGCCGCAACGCCTACCTTGACACCTCCACCAACCGCTCCCGGCGCTACTGCTCCGACCGCTGCGCCACCCGCGCCAACGTGGCGGCCTACCGCGCCCGCAAGCGCCTGGAGGCGGACCGGTCGGCCGGCACCGGCCTGACCGCCGACAACGCCCAGCGGACCACGGCGAACGGCGAGCGCTGACCCGCCCGCGGCGGCCGGTACCGGAACCGCACCCTGCCCAGCACCAGCTCCTGCGGCACCACCCCGTAGTCGGTGCTGTCCCCACCCGCGAACGCGTTGTCCCCGAGCACCCACCAGCCGGCCCCGCGCCGTTCGGCCGCCCGCTTGACCACGAGCAGGTCCTGCTGGAAGGGGTGCCGCAGCACGACCACGTCGCCCGGCCGGACCCGCGCCCCCCAGTGCACGAGCAGCACGTCCCCGTGGTGCAGCGTGGGCACCATCGACGGGCCGGTCACCTCGGCCGGCCCGAAGGGCAACGCCCCTCGGGCCCGCTCGGTCTCCTGCGGCAGTTGCTCCGGCATCACCCGGCACCTCCCCGGTCTTTCCTCCACCAGTCTCAGTCTCACCCCGGACTTTTGTCCTAAGCCCACGGGGGCACTCGCGAAATCGGGCCTCCCAGGGAGTAATGTCCCCCCTGAGAAGACGATCACGAGGAAGGAACGCTTCATGCTTTCCCGCCTGTTTGCCCCCAAGGTCACGGTCAGCGCCCACTGCGACCTGCCCTGCGGCGTGTACGACCCGGCCCAGGCCCGCATCGAGGCGGAGTCGGTGAAGGCCGTCCAGGAGAAGATGGCCGGCAACGACGACCCGCACTTCCAGACGCGTGCCACGGTCATCAAGGAGCAGCGCGCCGAGCTCGCGAAGCACCACGTCTCCGTGCTGTGGAGCGACTACTTCAAGCCGCCGCACTTCGAGAAGTACCCGGAGCTGCACCAGCTGGTCAACGACACCCTGAAGGCCCTGTCGGCCGCCAAGGGCTCGAAGGACCCGGCGACCGGCCAGAAGGCCCTGGACTACATCGCCCAGATCGACAAGATCTTCTGGGAGACCAAGAAGGCTTGATCTTCGCCTAGGCCGTCTGACCTGCGGTTTCGCGGGTCGCATCGCCTACCTGTCCGCACCCGGTCCGCAGGCCGCCGAGAACGGCGTCCATGACGGAGCGGGTGCGGTCTTCTTCGCCCGGCCACAGGTGCGCGTAGATCCGCAGCGTGATGACGGCGGACGCGTGGCCGAGGACCATCTGGACCTGCTTGACGCTCGCTCCGCCGGCGATGAGCGCGGAGGCGTAGAAGTGCCGCAGGTCGTGGGTCACCATGTGCGGCAGCTCGACGGGCTTGCGCCCCTCACGCTTGGCCGCCTCGTCCTCCTCCGCCTGGAGCGCCCTGCGAGCGCAGTTCCACTCGGTCTTCCAACGGCGGTAGTTGAGGGGCTCGCCCTCCTCCATGGTGAACAGCCACTCCCTGGAGGGGCGTGCGGCGAGATGCGCAAGGAGCGCGTCCGTGACGACCTCGCCGACTGGAACCGTCCGCCGGGACTTCGCGGTCTTCGGCGGGCCGATCTTCCCGGACTGGAGCCGCTGCCGGTCGACCCGGA
The DNA here is from genome assembly GCF_043200575.1 of Streptomyces sp. NPDC048392. Lineage (NCBI taxonomy): Bacteria > Bacillati > Actinomycetota > Actinomycetes > Kitasatosporales > Streptomycetaceae > Streptomyces > Streptomyces sp. NPDC048392. Next base: position 6,544 of record NZ_JBICYB010000051.1, on the reverse strand, counting down.
TGGTGCCGGCCTTGAAGTCGACGTCCGACACCTTCAGGCCGAGCAGCTCGCCTATGCGAAGCCCTGACCCGGCGAGGGTGACGACGGCCGCGCGGATGTACGGCGGCATCACCCGTGCCATCGCCTCGACCTGCTCGACCGTGGGCGGAGTGACCTCCTCATCCGGCATGACGGGGAGGGTGATCCTGCGGCACGGGCTGGAGGCGATGACCTTGTCATCCACGGCTGCCGTCATGACGCGCACGAGGACGTCGTAGACGTTCCGCAAGCTGCCGGGCCCGAGCTGGTCAGATAGGTGCTTGAAGAGCACCTGTATGTCGTTGCGGCGTATCGCCGCCATGGCGCGGGCTCCGAGCGCCGGTACGAGGTGGAGCCGCAGCGCATTGTCCGTGATGCGCTCGCCCGCCTCACTGGCGATGAGCGAGCCCTCCCACTTCTCGGCGTACTTCTCGAAGGTGACGCGGCCGGCGCGCGGGTCGACGTACTGGCCGGTGACCACGCTGGCCGTGACCTCATCGAGCCAGCGCTGGGCGTCGAGCTTGCGGTCGAAGTGGCGAGCGTGCTCCTTGCCGTCGAGATCGCGGTAGCGGGCCCGCCATTTGCCGTTGGGCCGCTTCTGGGCGTTCGCCAAGTGACTTCCCCTTCATGCTGGTTGTCAGTAGTGACCCCCGTCCTCGATGTCGCCGCTGAGGAGACGGGCGTCTCGCTCGTCGCCCATGAGACGGAGGCACTGCTCGTGGATCGCCCGCGAGCTGTCCGAGTGGGCCTTGATGTGGTCGGCGACGGCGACCACGGCACGGTGCAGACGATCGCGGGCGTCACGGGTTTCGTAGAACGCTTCGACGGCTTCCTGGACGAGCCGCCGGCTGTCGACGTCGAGCCCTTCGAGGGGCGGCGACATCAGCTCTTCGAGGGGGAGCTCGAAGACGCGGGAGAAGGCGAGCGCCTCGTCGAGGTTGATCCGGCGACGGGGTGAGCCGTTCTCGATGCGCCACACGGCCGTCTGGTTCATCTTCACTCCGGCTCTGGTCACGCGTTCGGCCAGCTCGGTTGTGCTCCACCCTCTGACCTCGCGCTCCAGGGCCACGCGGCCCGCCACGTTGCCTTCGCTGTAGAGCAGCGGCACTTCGCCGCCCTCGGCCTTCTCGCTTGCCATCGAACCTCCATCGCGACCGTCGCTATCCAAATTGAAACATGGGCTTCCCGGTTTGGCTAACCGCCGATCATGAGGTACTGATTATGCAGATCGAATCGCCACCTAGCCGAATGGGAACGCATGCGATACCTGACCACCGCCGAGGTCGCCGAGCGCTACCGCACCGCCGAGAGCACCGTCCGCTACTGGCGCCAGCTCAAGAAGGGACCGCGCGGCATCAAGGTCGGCAAGCGGGTGCTCTACCCCGAGGCCGAACTGCTGCGCTACGAGCGCGCGCTGATCGACGGCGAGCACGAGTGGGGCCTGGCCTCATGAGCCGCCGCCCCGCCCAGACGCAGGAACGGCCCCCGGCGCGTCAACGCCGAGGGCCGGGAATTCCCCTGCACGTCGCCCATCCCTGAACGAACGAACCGGTGAGAGGCGGGACCTTGCCCGTCTCGCCTCCACCCGAGAGGAACGTCTATGAAGGACCCTACGTCCCCCGCCGCCTCGAACACATCCGGTGTTGTCTGGCCGCCCATCGCAGTCCCGGGCCAGGGCCTGCCTCGTGACCGGGAAGCACGCCCCGCCGTCGGAGGTCCGGCCACCGATGCTCCGCACCGGAGCACGCGCGATTCGCGACCTGCCAAGGTCAGTGCCCCGACGACCGCGTCGGGCAGCGCAGGCGAGCCTGATCCAGGCGGACCAGAGATCCAAGACGGTGGCGGGGCGGCAGGCGAAGGCGCCACGCTGCTGGACGACCTCCGTACGGCGATCGGGCGGTACGTGGTGCTGCCGAGCGACGAGGCCCTGACCGCCGTCACCCTCTGGGTCGCGGCTTCCCACATCCAGCCCGGCCTCCAGCACGCGCCACGGCTGGCGGTGGTCGGGCCGACCAAGGGGTGCGGCAAGTCCCGTCTCCTGGACGTTCTCTACGAGACCGTCCACCAGCCGATGATGACGGTGAACACCTCCCCCGCGGTCGTCTTCCGCGTCATCGGCAAGAATCCGCCGACGCTGCTGGTGGACGAGGCCGACACCATCTTCGGCCCCAAGGCAGGCGACAAGGAGGACCTGCGCGGCCTGCTGAACGCCGGACACCAGCGCAACCGGCCGGCCTGGCGGATCTCCGGGCCGGAGCACAAGCCGACCGCGTTCCCCACCTTCGCGATGGCCGCGTTGGCCGGTATCGGCGATCTGCCGGACACGATCATGGACCGCGCGATCGTGATCCGCATGCAGAAGCGGAAGCCGGGCGAGCGGATCACCCCATTCCGCTCGCGGTACTCCGTTCCGGAACTGCACGCGCTGCGCGACCGGCTGGCCGACTGGCTGGTCCCGCTGCGCGGCACCGTCGCGGGTTCGGTGCCGAAGATGCCCGTCGAGGACCGCGCCGCCGATACATGGGAGCCGCTCGTCATCGTCGCCGATCTCGCCGGCGGGCACTGGCCAGCGCGGGCACGTGCGGCCTGTCTGGCGATGACGCGCAGCGAGGTGGCCCAGGACGAGCAGACGACGCTGAAGACGCGGCTGCTGCGCGACATCCGCCGTGCCTTCGATCAGGAGGGCGGTAGGGAGGCTTTGCGCAGTCAGGACCTGCTCGCCGTGCTCATCCAGGACGCCGAGGCCCCGTGGGCGGAGTACGGCACGAAGGGGCTCAACGCCTATCACCTGGCGAACTTGTTGCGCGACTTCGGTATCAGCCCGGCCAACCACCGGTTCGAAAACGGCAGGCAGGCCAAGGCGTACGCCCGTAACCAGTTCGTGGACTCCTGGGCCCGCTACTGCCCTGACCCCGCCCCATCGGTACCCAGCGCCGGGGTCCCGGCACGACCGGCCCAGGGCAGGCCGCCCGCCCCTCCGTCCGGGACGCTGCCCACCGGCACGTCGGGAGGGCCCGCAGGCCATAGGCCCACTCGCTGACTCCAGGTCCGCATCAATCCGTCGCATCCGTCCCCGCGCAGGTCAGCGCGGGGACGGATCTCCGCGGCGTTACGGATCACTCCGTACCTGCGGTCGTCTCCGTACCTGTGCTGACCAGCCACGCGACGGATGCGACGGATGCGACGACGCACCACTCCACACGACTGACGGAGCACCACCATGCCCGAATCGAACGCCGACGACACCACCTCCCGCCGCCGCAGGAAACTGTTCAGGCTCACCCGACGACCAGCAGCAAGCTGGAGCGAACGAGCCTCTAACGAGGCTTCGTCCGCGCTTGCCCCCGCCCCAGGGGTGGCGGAGGACAAGGCCGAGCGCCAAGGGGCGCCCGAGCCGGAGGAGGGAGTGGTTGAGGACTCTTGCCGGCCCACAGCCGACCCCGTAGCTTCTCGCAATCCGCCAGCCGATGTCCCACCGCTCGTCGAGCAGCCGTCCTGGCGTGATCTCGACGCCCCCGTCCTGCCCGCGCAGATGAACCGCAAGCGCACCGTGGAGAAGCGCGACCAGGAGAAGACCATCCGCTTCACGCGCACTGCGGTCCAGGTGATCAGCGCCGCCGCTCACCAGCGCGGTCAGAGGTTCGCCGGATTCGTCGGGGACGCGGCCCTGGCTGTTGCGCAGGGCAAGGCGGGGATGGTCGGCAGTCCGGAGGACGATCCTCTGCGCCCACTGATCGAGGCCGTCGAGGCGCACACGGTCGCGCTGAACCGCATCGGCGGCAACCTCAACCAGATCACCGCAGCCATCAACCGAGGAACCTTGCCCGAACGCGCCGAGACGGTTCTCGACCGCGTCGAGCAAGCAGCGCAGAACAGCTTCCACCTCATCGACCAACTCCTGGCGGGAGGAAAGGTTCATGGTTCCTGACGTCTCCACCGGCTCCGACAGCCGCGGACTGATCGCCTACCTCTTCGGCCCCGGCCGCCGCGACGAACACACCAACCCCCACATCGTCGCCGCCTGGGACATGGCCGGCGCCCCCGACCCCGGCCGCGACCCGGCAGCAACCTACTCCCAGCTCGCCAAACGCCTCGACCACCACGTCGACCTCCGCACCCGCGAGCTCGGCGGCAAGAAGCCACCGCAGCACGTCTGGCACTGCCCGGTCCGCACCGCGCCCGGCGACCGCTACCTCACCGACACCGAGTGGGCCGAGGTAGCCCACCGCGTCGTGCATGCCACGGGCATCGCCCCTGAAGGCGACGAGAGGGCATGCCGATGGATCGCAGTGCGCCACGCCGACGACCACATCCACATCATGGCTACCACCGTCCGCGCCGACGGACGCCGCCCACGCACCCACCAGGACGGCCGACGGGCCCAGGCGGAGTGCCGCAGGATCGAGGCCGAGTTCGGCCTGCGCCGCCTGAAGTCCGGTGACCTCACCGCGCCTCGCACCCCCACCGGTGCCGAACGCGCCAAGGCCGAGCGCCAAGGCCAGACCGTGACAGCACGACAGTGGCTGCGCGAGCGGGCATACGCCGTCGCCGCCGCCGTGCAGACCGAGGCCGACTACTTCACCGTGCTGCAGTCCCTCGGCATCAAGGTCAAGACACGCCTCGGCCCCGAGAGCGGCGACGTGATCGGCTACAGCCTCGCCGCACCCGGCGACACCAACAGCGCCGGCGAACCCGTCTGGTACGGCGGATCGAAGCTCTCCCCCGACCTCTCCATCAATCGCCTCCGCGAAAACCTCACCGACCAGGAGATAGCCGACCGCCCGCGGTTCGTAGCAGATCCCGCCGAGCCGTGGCAGCACACCATCGCCGCGATACAGACGGCACACACCGCCCTCGACTCCGACGACGATGCCGCCGCCCAGGCCCACCTCGCCGCCTTCGGCGGCGCCCTCTACAACATCGCCAGCGCCACACCCGGCCCGCACCGCGCAGAGCTACGCGCAGCAGCCACGGCGTTCAACCGCGCCCGCCGATCCGCCACCCGCGCGGACCACCAGGCCGCTACCGCCCTGCGCCAAGCCGCCAAGGAACTCACCTATGCCTCCAACGAGCCCGGCGGACTCGCCATCGCCCTGCTCTTCGCCACCGTGCACCTGGCGCGCGCAGCCGCCAAGTGGCACGAGCAGCGAGGCCACCAACAGCAAGCCGCAGCAGCCGACGAAGCCTTCCGCCACCTCCAGGCCGGCTACCAGCAGGCCGCCACCCCCGTCCTGGCAGACCTGAGCCGCCGCACCCCACGAGCCGAGACGGCCCGCCGCTTCGAGAAGGACCTCCGCGCAGCCATCCCCGACGACGCCGACCGCATCATGGCCGACCCTTCCTGGCCTGCGCTGACCACCACCCTCGCTCGCGCTGAAGCCAACGGCAACAACGTCCGCCGCCTTCTCTCCGAGTTGGGCTCCCAGCGCCAGCAATCCAGCGCCGAATACCCTGCCGAGACTCTCAACTGGCGCGTCATCGCCCAACCGAACCGACGAACCCAAGCGGCTCGAAGCCGAAGCAGCATCAGCAAAACAACGTCCGTATCTACCACACCACGCGCCTCGGCCTCTCCAGTTACAAGGAAGTCATCTCGTTTGTCGTGATCGTGCGGGAGCATTAGCCGCCGACGATCGTTGACCGTCTCTTGCCGGAAGACCTGTAGGAGTTGCTCCAAGGGGGTGGTGCCCTCCGCGAGCGGAGGGCACCACCGGGCGAGGGCTGACACCGGCCTCGATCGCGAGGTACTGGCGCGATCAAGTTTATAACGACGTCGGGTTGCGCACGGAACCAACGGTGGTCCGGCTTTGGGTCGCCAACGCTGACATAAGGAGCATTTTCATGCGGCTCACCGTAGCGGTGGTCCAGCAACTGTTGGAGCAGAATGAGGGCTTCACGGCCCGTACGGAAACCAGCCAGAAGAACTACAGTGAATTTCGCACATACCGGATCGCCGGCGGCCAACTGATCTACGACTCGTCGGGAAAGACGTCGTGGGCGGACAGCCGCTTCAGTCATAAGGACCAGATCGCCAACATCGACACGACTCGGTACTTCTTGCGGAAGTATCTGCATCGCCTCAACATTGACGGGCTGCAATAGCTCGGCTATGTAGGTTACGAAACCCGCTCTGTTCGTGAGCTAACCGTCAAGAATGCCACCATCAAGTTCGGCGTCCTTGCGGATCAACGCCAAGGGACTCCACGCACCCTCACCTCACGCCGGTGAGTCCTCGATCTTCGGACCACTGCCAGCGCCGGGTGGCTCGGTGGACTGCTCCGGCCGTCCCCGGAAGGCAGCTCCCTTCGCAGTCCGTGATTCGACACGCTCCACAATGCGGTCGATGACGCGCTGTGGATCTTTCCATTTCATCGCCAGGCGGTCATGGTCCATCCCATGTTCCGCGATGATGTCCCGGAGTTGTTCGAGGGTTAGAGGTTGTCTCACGTGGTGTGATGCTCGTGCGGCATGATGTCGGTCGTGAGTGCTGATCTGTCGAAGCGGTTGGTTCCTGACGAACTCTGGT
>NZ_JBICYB010000050.1:0-28998 GCF_043200575.1 Streptomyces sp. NPDC048392 | reverse complement strand
AGCAGGCACCGATCGCCTACGAACAGCAGTCAGCTCCCCTGACATTTGCCGCATAACGAAACGAACAGGTGTCCACTCATCGGGGACAAGACCCCCCCACGGACTTCTACTCGATCGTCGGCATCGACGGGATCGACGAGGACGGGCTGATCCACTTCTCCGACGGCGGCGAAGGCCAGGTCTACCTGGTCGTCGGCTCGGCGAGCTATCTGCTCTTCGACGAGGACCGGGTCGGGATCCTCGACCGGGTCGACTCCTTCTGGCGCAAGGTCGAGACGGCCTGCGAGCACAGCTTCATCACGACGAAGGAGCCGCAGCGGGTCTACCACCAGGTGGCGAACCTGGAGCGGCGCAACCAGACCCTGCAGGTCCGCGATCCAGATCTGATCGAGCTGCAGAACGAGCAGTACGACATTCTCACGCAGCACGTGGGCGGGAAGTTCACCTCGATCCACCAGTACCTGCTGCTCAAGGGCAAGAACGCCGACGCACTGCGCAAGGGGCACCAGGTCCTCCAAGCCGAGGTCGGCGGCTCGACTCTGATGATCAAGGAAGCCACGGTGCTCGACCGCGAGGAGGCCCTGCCGATGCTCCGGCTCTTCTACCAGGGCATCGACGACGAACTGCTCGATCTCGAGGCGTCGCTGAACTGACCAGCGCCAGGCCGACCACCATGACGAGGAACGAACGAAGGACACCATGGCGCTGATGACGAAAGTCCGGGCACAGCTCGGCATTCCGGGAAAGAAGCCTGACGAGACGAATGAGACCGCGGAGCTTGTGGTCGATGATCTGCGCGCGGACGGTGCTGCTCAGGCTGAGGGCGTGCAGGACGCTGCGCCGGCGGACGGCGCAGCCGATGAGGCCGCCGAGCCGACGAAGAACTGGTGGCAGCGCCGCCGGGAGGTGAAGCACCTCCAGGGCACGTTCGACGCCTACCCTCACCTGCTCGCGCTGAAGCCGAAGGAGAAGTACCTCTTCCGCTCCGACTATTTCGAGGTCGACGGCTCGGTCGCCTGCATCCTGGCGTACTTCCACGACGACGCCGCGCACGACAACTTCGCCGCCTTCTGGGGTATCGACCGGATCCCGGACGGCCTGGACGAGCGGGCCACCGCCATCGTGCTTGAGCAGGTCAAGCGGATGGATGAGAAGTGGATCGACTCGTACACCAAGCAGTCGGAGAAGCTGGACCGGCTGGACGCGAACGAGCAGGCGGAAACGGGCACGACCTCCTCCAAGCGCAAGGCCGCGAAGATCTCCGATGACCTCGGGACCACGATCGGCGAGATCCAGGACGGTGCGAGCTATCTCTCGGTGCACAACCGGCTCTTCCTCAAGGCCCCCGATCTGGCGACCCTGGACGACACGATCGACCGGGTCACGCGTCTGTACATCGACCGATTCGGCACGCTGAAGGCTGCGCCCTACGCCGGCGAGCAGCGCCAGGAGCTCTCGGGCTTGTGGAAGAACAACGAGAAGAAGAAGGGCAAGGGCTTCCACTTCACCTCGACCGAGCTGGCCGGCTCGTACTCGCTGGTGACCAACGGCCTCAACGACCGAGGCGGCGAGTACGTCGGCTACATGGTCGGCGACGTCAACAACAGCGCCGTGCTCATGGACGTCAACGCCTACGACCACCACGCGATCGTCGCCGACGCCACGCTCAGCGAGTACCTGGACCGCCAGCGGGTGGCCAACTTGTGGTGCTCGAAGATCTCGCAGGCGGCGCTGCTGAACAACGGCCAGGTCGTCCACCTCATCCTCGACGGAGCGAACCTCGACAAGCTCGGCCCGAAGTTCGAGCGGCTCACCTCGCGCGTGGACCTGAATCAGGGCGACGTGAACATGTTCGAGATGTTCGGCGAGGAGGAGGACGAGCTGACGGTCTTCTCCGCCCAGATGGAGAAGCTCAAGCTGATGTTCGAGCAGCTCTACGAGACCAGCGACGGAGCGATCGGCTCGATCATCCGCAGCGCCCTCGAAGACACCGCGACCGACTTCTACATCGAGCAGGGCATGTGGCGGCACAACGCCAAGGAGCAGCGTCGCCGCCTGCGCGTGGTGAACATCCCGCACACCCAGGTGCCGCGTCTTCAGATGTTCGTCTCCTACGTGGCAACCGCGCACAAGGCGCTGCTGAACTCCAGCAAGACCGACCCGGACCAGCTGCGTGCATACAACGTGCTCAGGGGCATCGCCAACGCGTTGCTGAGCACCAACGGCGACCTGTTCAACAACCACACGGCCTCGGCCGTGGACGGGGTCCGGGACTCACGGCGCGTGGTCTACGACTTCTCGCGGCTCATGCGCCGCGGCAAGGGCGTGGCGATGGCGCAGCTGGTGAACATCGTCGGCTTCGCCGTCGGCAAGCTGGGGCTCGGCGACACGGTGATCATCCACGGTACCGAGCACATCGACGACCGGGTAAAGAAGTACATCGCGGACCAGTTCGATCATATGCACGAGCGCGGCGGCCGGGTGGTCTACAGCTACAACGACGTCGACAAGATGCTGGCCGACAGCGACTTCAACAAGTTCGACGGCGCGGACTACACGCTCTTCGGCCCGATGCGCGACGGCGCGGTGGTGGAGTACCAGAAGCAGCTGCACCAGCGGATTCCGCCGGATCTCGCCCAGCTCATCACGACCAAGGGCGAGAACCTCACGTACCTGCGCCGGGGCGTCTCCAACGTGGTCTTCCACCTGGATTTGGCACTGGGGATCAACCCCTACCGCGAGGCCCAGCGCAGGCAGGCCCACATGGAGGCGGCCAGGGCCGAAGAGGCGGCGCGGATGGACGCGATCCTGCACGACAAGCCGGCACCGGGCGCGAACCTCACCAGCATTCGGAAGCACAGCGAGGGCGGCGACGGCGAGGCTGACGCGGGCCAGAGCGGCGGGGGCAAGCGCCGCGACGGCACGAAGGGCCTGCAGCAGCCCGAGGACGGCGCGACGCGGCCGGCGAGGAAGCCCAAGCCGAAGAAGCTGGTCAAGGCATGAGCGAGGTCAGCGCTGATACGAGGGCGAGGAGTAGGGGAGAGACGATGAACGGGACGATCACGGCGGTGGTGCGGCTGCGTGCCTGGGCCGGCCACGGCGGTGGCGGAGCCTGCCAGGGCAGGCTCGCGCGCGGGCTCGCCTTCGTACTCCTGGCCGCGCTGTTCGTGCCGGTCTTCATGGTGGCGACTTCTTCGCCGGCGACCGCGGCCGACGAGAAGGAGCGCGACAACTACAGCCTCTACCAACTGGCTTCGAATGCGAGCTCGTACTTCAGCGAGGAGAACTCGCCGTCCAAGGACATGTACAAGAAGTGGGAACTGGGCGACAAGGGCATGCACAAGAACTGGAAGCCGGTCACGAGCAGTCCTGCTTCGGGTGGTTCCATGCTCGGCTACGCCGACCCGGACTTCAGCCTGGGCAACATCGTGGGCTGGTTCTTCGCCGAGGTCTCGGGGTCCTCGCAGACCGTCACGTACGAGACCCTGGCGGCGAAAGATGACAAGGGCAACGCGAAGTACTCGGGCATGCTCGACTACGCGCACTTCGGGGCGGCGAACACCGACCTCGGCCTGGACACGATGTCCTCGGGCATCGGCGGCCAGATCGTCAGCGTGATCGGAGGCTCCGTCATCTGGGTCCTCTACGCCCTGGCGCTGGCGGTCGGCACGCTGTTTTACGTCATCCTCCAGTTCCTGAAGCTCATCAATCCCTTCATGTGGTTCTACAGCGCGGTCGCGGCGGTCAATCCGACCTTCGCCGACGGGATGACGGGAGGTGACACCGGAGGTGGCGCGCTCGCGGGTCTGCAGCACTGGATCAGTGGCTGGTACGGCCTGCTGGTCGATATCTCGTGGCAGGCGCTGGTGCCGATCTTCATCGGCTTCCTGCTCATCGGCCTGGTCATGTTCAAGAAGATGGACCGGGGTTCGGCGATCAAGAAGCTCATCGTGCGCGTCGTCTTCATCGGCGTCGGCCTGCCGCTCATCGGGTCGATGTACACCAGTGTGCTCGACAAGTTCGACAACTCGGTTCTCGGTCAGCATGCCGGTCCGACGCGCGTCGTGCTGAGCACCTACGTCGACTTCGAGGCGTGGATGATGAACGACCGCCTCGGAGTCCCGGACCAGGCCACTGTCTCCTGGAACGGCGACCAGGCGAGCTCTGACGCGATGATGTCGGTGCGCACGAGCGCGCTGGCGATCAACAAGCAGTCCCACGGAGCGACGTTCAACGGCATCAGCATCGGCTCGAAGGCCAACGACGCCGAGACGGCTTGGAAGGACGGCACGGTCTCCGTCGGCACCGGTGCGTCGGACGACTTCAAGGCGGTGTTCTCGACCTTCGGGATCATCGGCAAGTACATCGGCAGCAACGAGATCGCAGCTTCCGACTTCGAGTCGGGGATCAAGAGCTCGATCACGCAGCTGGGCGAGAGCGCGGATGTCAAGAAGAGTTGGTTTGTCGACAAGGACAGCTACGGCGACGTGGAGGATTTCGGTGAGGAGGAGGGGCCGAAGCCGGTGGATCACCCGGTGATCTCGACCGACGGCACGGGCCTGACCTCCTCTCGTCCCGGCAAGGATTCGACGGTCTTCACGACGACGGGGACAAAGGCCGGCTGCGGCTTCACGGTGGGCAAGACGCCCTCCTCGTGCAACCTGTCTCCCCTGGCGGCGTACAACTACCTCAACACCGGGTTCAGCCCCAGCTCGCTGAACATGTACAGCTCGAACAACGCCACGTCCGGCTTCACCCGCGAGAACCACATGGCCGTCAGCCAGGTGGGCACGGGGCCGGCGAAGTTCATGTACTGGTCCAACGCGGCCACGGTCCTGGGCTCCATCGTCCTGCTCGGCTTCTGGTACGCCATCGGCATGCTGGCCGGCTCGGTCAAGCGGATTTTCGGCCTCGTAGCGGCCGTGCCGTTCGCGACGCTGGGCGCGATGGCCGCGATCGCCAAGGTGATCGTCTACTCCATGGCGCTGATCCTGGAGGTCCTCGTCACGCTGTTCATCTACCAGTTCGTCTCGGAGTTTCTGATCTCGGTCCCGGACATCATGGCCGGGCCCGTGTCGAGCTTCATGAGTCCGGGCGGCCTGTGGGGCAGCGCTGCGCTCGGCGGGATCATCGTGGTGATCCTGACGCTCATCTCGTCGCTGCTGATGATGGGCATCACCTTCGCTCTGCTGCGGGTCCGCAAGACGGTGCTGCAGGCGATGGACGAAGTGGTCACCAAGCTCGTGGACAAGTTCCTGGAGACCAACACCGCGCCGCAGCCGGACAAGGGCGGGATGATGCCTGCTCTGGCCGCAGGTGCGGGGGCCGGCGCGGGTATGGCCATGGGCAACAAGCTCGCCAACGGGTTCAACAGCAAGACCAGCGGCCCGGTGTCCCCGAGCACGGGCAAGCCCGCGGGCAGGACGGTGTCGACGAACGCCGGCGGCACCAACGGCGACGCCACGGCTCTGACCGCTGACAAGCAGGCGCTGGCCCTGGAGGGCGGCGAGGGTGGTCCAGGCGATCCGAACAGCCCGGCACTTGACGGTGGTCCTGGTGGCGGTGGCTCCGGCGGCGGTGGCGGTCCTGCTGGTGCGCTGGGCGTGTCTGGCCAGGGCGACGGTCCCGACGACAAGGGCGGTCCGCTGCAGCTGACCAGTGGCGGAGCGGGCAGCTCGCACTCGGACAAGCAGACGGCACAGAATCTGAGCAACCAGGGCGGCCTGTCGAATCTCGGGTATACCTCGGACGGCAACAAGGTCATCCTCGGCGAGGTTCTTGCCTCGTCCACGGAGCCGCCGAGCTCTCGCGGTGGCCCTCATGGGCAGAGCAGCGCCGGCGGCGCTGGTTCTGTCCCGACCAGCGGAGGCCGTAGGGCCGTCGCCGGTCAGACGGACCCGACGCAGTTCGGCACGGGTGCCCAGGGTGCGCAGAGCCAGCAGGGCAGCAACCAGCAGGCTGCACCGCAGCGCTTCAGCGGCGGAGCTACTTCTGGTCTTGTGCCTGTCCCTGCTTCCGGGCAGCCGGCCGCGCCGAGCACGCGTCCGACGCGATCCGCTCAGGACACCCCTGCCCCGAGGCAGCTGGGAGCCGGAACGTCGGCTCCTCGTCCCGTGGCCGCTCCGGTTTCGGGCCAGACTCCGGCTGCGCCTGGTGCGCGGACACCGGCTCGGACGCAGGCAGCGCGTCAGCCGGGTTCGACTCAGGCGTCGACGCCGGCACCGCGCCAGACGCCCGCGCCGCGGGCTCAGGCACCGCGGACGTCGGCTCCTGCACCGGCTCCTTCGCCGCGGCAGGCTCCGGTTCCGCGCCCTCGTCCCCGTCCGCGCCGGGTTACCAATCCGGCCCCTCAGAGCGTGGAGACTCCGGAGCCGCAGCAGCGGCCGGCCGGTGGTCTTCGCCGGGGCCGGCGCGAGAAGCCGCAGGACTGATCGGGCGAGCGTGGAGGGCTGACGCACCCGGTGAGGACGACCATTGCGATCGTCCTCACCAGGTGCGTCGTCTTTTGCGCAGCAGGAGGAGAAGGGGAAGAGGATGAGGCTCGGATCGAGGCTTCGCGGCGAGTTCCCGCGCGGCTGGTGGCGCTCGGCGCGATGGTGGATCACCGGGATCCGCGATCTGGCATTGAGCACTGCGGCGGCCGTGGCCACCGTGGTGTTCGTCGGCGAGGTGAAGCGCGCTGTGCGGCATCGCGACGAGCCGCGGACTCTGGCGCGCCTGTCCGGCACGTTCGAGGGGTACGCGGCCAGCCTCTTGGGCAACAGCGCAGGCTTGGTCGTTCTGGTCACCATGGCGATCGAGGACGGTCTGCCTGTGGTGCTGACGACGTTGCTGGCTGGGTGGGGTCTGCTCAACATCGCCATCAGTGCCACGGTGTTCGTCGTGGTCGCCCGGTCGAGGATCCGGCAGTCGGCAGCGTGGGCTGAGCTGGATTTCGTCGAGCAGCACGCGCCGAAGTACGGCCGGCCACCGGAGACGATTGAGGAGTACCGGGCGCAGCAGCTCCAGGAGTAGGCGTCAGCGAAAAGACAGAACCCCGTGGACGTGATATCCACGGGGTTCTGTGCTGCCTGGGTGGTGCGGCAATCAGCTGTGCTGGTTGCAGTCCTTGGCCATCAATGCCTTCGCCTGGTCGCTGTCGGCCGGGATGAGCTGGACCTGGTCGATCGCATAGGCGAAGGTGTACCCGAGCGTGATCATGCTGTTCGACATCGAGATCGAGCCGGATCCCGGGTCAGTGCCCGTCTGGTCGGAGCCGTTGACGTCGTCCCAGAGCACACTGGTCCGACTGTCGTTGATCGTGCCGGTCGAGAGAACCTGGTACTGACCCTTGTCGGTCGTGCCGTCCTTGACGATCGAGCCGTGCTTGATGTCGCCGAGGGCCTTCGTGGTCAGCTGGCACTGCTGGTCACCAGCGGTGACGTTGATGTACGTAATCTTGTGGCCGTCGATTGCGGCGATACCGCCGCGCGCCCCGTCGGTGATGGAGATGTAGGCACCGTCGAAGCTGGAGGCCTGGCTGCTGCTGGGGCTCTGCGAGGAAGCAGCATCGCTGCTCCCGCTGCAGGCGGTGAGCATGAGAGCACCCGCGGCCAGGGCCGCGGCGGACACGGCGATCCTGGTCCGCGTCGCACGTGCGGTCCTGGTGGAGTTCATGGTGTTCTTCCTTCATTCGTTCTGGACAGTCGGTTTGGTCAGCTCTGCGGAGGTTGGACCGGCGGCATGCTCGGCATCGGCGGAATCGTAGGCGTCTGACGCGGGGACAGCAGAATGAGGACTGCGGCAGCCAGCATCACTACCGACAGCAGCGCCAGGAGCACCACGCCCGCTCCGACGGAGGCATAGCGGGCGTGGTGCTGACGGAGCCCATGGTCCCGAAGCCGTCGATCATGCCGATCAGGAGGCCGGCGACGATGCCCACGACTCCGGCGGTGACGCGGGACCAGTTCGTCTTGCGGATGACTGCCACGACAGAGGCGGCGATGGCCACGAGCATGGTGAAGAGTAGGAAGCCGTCCTCGCCGCCGGCCTCGTCGCTGAAGTAGTTGCCCGAGAAGCCCATGGCTGAAGCGACCGGCATGAACAACGAGATGATCGCCAGGAACGCCGCGGCGGGAAGGATAAAGGTGGCCAGCCCTCTCAGCTTGGCCGGTCCGGGATACGAGGTGCTCTGCTGCATCGAGCGCGCGGCTCTCTGTGTTGCGGGGGCAACGCGGCTGCCGAGGAACTCCTTGGCTCCAGAGTTCTCGACGGCCGGCACGACCTTGGTGTTGAAGAAGTCCCGGGCACCGTTGACGACCTGTTTGGCTCCGTCGGCCATCTGCCGCATCGACGGATCACGGGGCCGGCGCTCGGGAGCGATCAGTCCGGCATGAAGGGCGGCATGGCGCTCGGACATCGCCGGCTCGCGGTGATACGTCTGCTGGAACCCGGCACCCCACTGCTCGGCCGTGACATCGAGCGGAACCCGCGATCGCGGCGGCACCCGGTGAAGCTGTTGCATGGCCTGTGTCGGCTGCTCGGGTAATTGAGGCTGATCCTCAGTCATGATCGCCCCCGCCTTCTCTCGTTCAGTCCTGCGTGTCCAGGTGGTGCCCTCTTCACAGGGACCGGCGTCTCGGCTCCACAGTTCCACACCGCATCCCCGAGACCCGGCTCCCGACCACGCCCGGGAGCCGAAGCCGGCCCCCTTGAGAACCACCTGCCCGACTTCCGAGCCTTCTTCTCGCACATCAGCACTTGCAAAGTGCATTCACAAGCGCACTGTCAGTATTGCAGATTGATGTACCGGATGTACCACCCTCACGACAGAAAGCCAGTCAAAGTAGCCTATGGATAGGCGACTTTGACTGGCCAGGACTCAGAATGTCAGGCGCCTTCTCGGAGGCTGTCGAGTCGATGCTCAGTCAGCGCCAGTGCGACTTCGGACTGGTTGAGCGCGTGCTCGCCGTTCTGGATGCGCCACTGAAGACGCTGCACGGGCGGGGCGTCTGCTTCCTGGAGCGCCAGGTCACCGAGCTCGTGCAGCTCCACGTACGCACCCTGCAGCTGCTCCTCGTGGTGCGCCGACCGGACCCTGAGGCGGGCGACCCGCTCTTTCCACCAGTTCACCCGCGACTCGCGGTCGAGTGCGGTCTTCCCTTCGAGCCAGGCGCGGAGCTCGGCCTGGTCGACATCGCCGGGGAGCCCGGTGGCCAGAGGCCCCTCGGGTTCCGGCATGTCGATGGGAATGTGCGACAGCAGCACCGTGGGGGTCGTGTCGAGCGCGTAAGCGATCGCGACGAGGTCGTCGACGGTCACAGGGCGAGCGCATCGCTCCATCTCCGCAAGGGCGTCGGCTGAGATCGGGTGATCGAGCATCCGGAGCACATAGGCCAGCTCGTCGACGGTCAGCTCGCGCAGCTGGCGGTAGTGGGTGATGGCGTCGGACACAGCAAGAGACGTGGGAAGGGACGACGGCATGCACCGATCATAGGCATGCCCGGCGCAGCCCCAGACGAGTTGTAACGTACTCCCGATGAAGCTCTCTGACTTCCAGAGATCCTCATTACTCTCTGACCGTCGTCCCGTAGATAGTCACAGAGGCCCGGGAGCAGTCCTCTGTGCAGACGGGTTCGAGTTCGCGGTGCTCGGCGACCACGAGGTCGACGTGGCCCGGCTGGCCGCGCGGGTACACGCTGAAGCCGAAGCGGAGATCGGCCGCTGCTACCTGGAGCCTGACCCACATGGCGGGCGGGGGGGGAAGCTTGCCATCAGGGATGGCTGCGGGTCGGCTGATCGCTGATCTTGAGGGCGGCCCGATGCGAATCGTGGTCGACGGCCGGACCCTGCCGTGGGACGAGCTGGGTGAGGCGTTGTACTCGTTCGGGGGCTGGCGGTTTCACCTGATCATCGACGATCCCCTGACCGATACGCGATCGGATGCGGGCAAGGCTGCGTTCAGCAAGCAGCACTGGCCGGGTTGAGCACGCCTGTCTCTTCTCCCCCGTACTCCCCACCGGGCGTCCTAACCGGACGGGCTGCCGCTCGCCATCGAGATCATCGGTCCCTACCTGGGAGAGCGCACCGTCCTCGAAGCCGCCCTGCAGCTCGCACAGCGACTGCCTGAGCCGATCCAACCTCCCGCCTTCACAGCCTGACCCGTCCGAATCGCTAGATCCTGCCACCGGCCCGCGCCACCGGAGAAGCCTGTGTGAGTCTCGATATTGGGCAGCAACACTCGGGGCGGCCCCATCTGCCGCGGGGCCGGCCCGATTCGTGCGGTGGGCTAGGGCGACGTCACAGATCGAGGATGAAGTCGAAGTCCGTGTCTTTCGCACCCAGCAGCCACGCCCTGGCCTCGGCCGGGGTGTACACCTGGGGCAACCGATCGGGATTCTGTGAGTCACCGATCAGTACGTGGCCGTTCTGCACGCCGACGCGAACGCAGTTGCCTCCGCCGCCGCTGTGGGTGGACACCGTCCATTCGACCGCCGTCAGGTCGAACGAGGAAGGGTCCGGCTTCGCTGTCACTGTTCTAGCTCCTTGATCCTTTTCTTGAGACGCGAGCGCGTCTCATCGGGGTCCAGCGCTCGCTCCCACAGATCCGTGAAGGTTGCGGAGTAGCGCTGTACGTCGTCACCGCCGTCGAAGTACAACGAGCTGACCATCGTCTCGACCCAGACGACTTGGCGGGAGGCCTCTGGGAAGGTCATGAGGACGAACGGTCCCGCTGACCCCGGATGCAGGCCGATGGTGTCCGGCAAGATCCGGATGGTGGTGCGAGGGTCCTCTGACTCCTCCAGGACTCGCTCCATCTGCAGTCTCGACACGGCCGGGTCGTCGCCGACGACGCGGAGCGCGCGCTCGTCCACGAGTGCACGGAAGTCTGTGAGGGCGCCCGCTCGGACGTGCTGCTGGCGGTCCATGCGCACGTCGACGAGTGCTTCGACCTCTGAGTGCCGCAGATCGGGCCGCATCCGGGCGATGACGAGGTAGGCGTAGTCCTCGTTCTGACAGAGACCTGGCCAGAGTTCGCCTTCATAGTTCTCCAGCCTGGCGGCCCGGCGCTCCATGAGCAGGAAGCCCTCGAACTGCATGGGCCCGAGCAGGTGCGAGTTGCGCCGCCAAAGGGCAGGGCGCGGCCGGCCTGCTGGCGTGGTGTCGGCTCCCAGCAGTGCCAGGATCTCTGAGCTCTCGGACTCGCTGGCCCTGTAAACCTCGAGCAGCGCCGCGACGAGATCGCGGGCCACGCGTCGACGCTGGCCGCACTCAAGGCGGCTGATGCCGCTCGCGTCGATCTTGACGCCGCGCTGGCGCAGCACCTCGTGGCGGGCAACGTCACCTTGCGTGAGGCCCCGGCGCTCGCGCAACTGTTCCAGCCGCAGGCCGACTTCACTGAGGGTCAGCGACCACGGCGTCTTCGCTTCTGGCATGGTGGCCAGTCTGACGGCTCGCCACGCCGCCTACAAGCAATATGGCCGAGCAATTTGCTCGACCATATTGCTAACGGCTTGCCTTTGGGAGCATCCTTGCCAGGGCCACGAAGTGTGCAGTCCCTGTCGCCATGCGTGGAGGTCGGGTCGCTGCTCTGCTGCCCGTAAACATCCAGGGGAAGGGCTGTCGCGATGACTCCGACGCTGTTCAGCCTCCTGCTGAAGGAACGGAACCTCACCACCTGGGAAGTGTTCTGCGTGCCCTACACCGCAACCGGTCGGCGGCTTGCCCAGGAGACCAACAACCGTCGCCTCGCCACGGTTGGGCTCGGGCGCACCACCTTCGACCGGTGGTCCTCCGGCACCTGGTTCGGCCGGCCCCGCGATGAGGCGGCGCAGATCCTAGAGCGAATGTTCGGGCATCCCGTGGATGTGCTGTTCGCCCCTGCGGCCGAGGTGAACGAGCCCCTGGCGGCCATAGGGTCAGCGGCGGCACAGATCGGATCCCGCTGGCCCACCTCGAGCCTGCTGATCCCCGCCGGCGGCCCTGCCGGGACCTGGGAGATCACAGGGCGCCAGCGCTTGGACGGGACGAGTGCCGCAGTCCACCTTTTCTCCGTCACCAAGCAGGGCGAGGAGGTGAATCCTCAGCAGCTGGGCCCGGATGCCCAGCGCGACCTGGAGGGGTTCTTACGTCCAGCGCGCCGCGGGTTCCTCGTAGGAGTGGAGGAGCGACTCGGCGACTTGGACCTGTACGTCCGCGAAGCTGCATCCGCCCGTCGGGCGACCCGCCCGGGGCCGCAGTCACCCGGAGCTCTGTCGATACCCTCGGCCTACCTCTTGGACGACCTCACCTACGGCATCCTCTGGGCGCTCACTCAACTCGACGACGGTCTGCTGGCGGATGACCAGGTTCTCGACAGCGAGCGCCACATCATCGGCACCTACCTCTCCTTGCCGAGATCGGCACCCAGCAAGTTCCTCGTCGACCTGAGCGCCGCAGGCAGCAGCTTCATGGGGTCTGCGTTCTGCGCCCAGCACATCGAGCAGGAACTGGCCGAGGCTTCGGAGGTGCCGACCTTCTGGACCCGCGAACAGAGCGGAGAGGAAGTGGCCCCTTGGCTGTTTTTCAAGCACAAGCTCGACTACCTCCAAACCCTCACCCGCTTCCACAGTAGCTCAACGCAGATGGTGCGGGTATTTTGCCTGCCGGAGAACGAGATCGCCCAATCAGAGCGGTACGAGAGGGTCCTTCTGCTCTTGTCAATCGCTCTCATGGAGCGCCTCGGAATCCAGGTACGGGTGATACCGAAGCCGGAGTACGCCGAGGTGGACGGCGTGGCCCTCGTGCCCGGCCACCGAGCCGTCGTGGCGAACTGGGTCCGGGCTCCCGGCGGTGCGCTCTGGGCCGCCGGCAGCACCTCGGCCCGGGGCGACCTGCGCACGTACGCATCGGCGTTCACGGACGCTCAGAGCAACGATGTCCTCGCGGGGGCCCCGGACCCAGCAGGACGACTGCGAATCCTCTCCAGCTACCTGGATCTGGACTGGGGCTGGTTGACCTCCCGGTGCCGCTCGCTCGGCGAGTACGGCGTCGCAGGCCTCGTACGCCCGCGCAGTCGACTTCTGACGGTTCAGGCCCTGGACGAGACCCTGCTCTTTCTCGGCAAGCTCACCAACGAGTGAGACCTGACCACGCTGTCCCCAGAGATGGAAGGCCCTTCGTGTCCCTTGCTGCGCAGCACCGCTCCGTTCTCTTCCTGGCCCTCGGTGGCACCATCGCCATGACCCCCAGCACCTCGGTACCAGGCGTCGCGCCCACGCTGACCGGTTCCGATCTGGTGGCCGCCGTGCCCGGTCTCCGGGGCATCGCGGTGAGCGCGGAGGACTTCCGCAAGCTGCCCGGTGCGTCACTGACGATCAGCGACATCGTCGACCTGGTGCACAGGCTGGAGCAGGCCAATCGTGAGGGCATCGACGGGATCGTGGTCACGCAGGGCACCGATACCCTGGAAGAGACCGCGTTCCTGACCGACCTCTACTACCGGGGCAGCGCACCGGTGGTCTTCACCGGGGCTATGCGCAGCGCCGCGGCAGCGGGCGCTGACGGCCCGGCGAACATCCTTGCCGCCGTGCAGACGGCCATCGATGCCGGACTGCATGAAGCCGGTGTGTTCGTCGTCATGGGCGACGAAATCCACTCCGCCCGGTACGTCCGGAAGACGCATACGACCAGCCCGGCCGCCTTTGCCTCGCCGGCGACGGGCCCTGTCGGATATATGGTGGAGGGAACGGTCCGGCTCCGGCATCCGCTGAAGCGCACCGCGCCCGTGGTCTTGCCCCTCACCCCCGCGCCTGTCCGGGCCGAAGTGGAGGTAGTTACCGCGTCCCTGGGCAGCAGCGGGATCCTTCTGGAAGGGCTGGAAGAGAAGGTCGCCGGGGTGGTTGTGGCCGCCTTCGGCGTCGGCCACGTACCCCAGACGTGGGTTCCGCGGCTGGCTGCTCTGGCTGAGGCCATGCCGGTCGTCCTCGCATCGCGCATCGGCACGGGGCCCGTACTCACCTCGACCTACGCCTTCCCCGGCTCCGAAAGCGACCTGCTGGCCCGGGGCCTCATCGGCGCAGGCCCGCTCGACCCGTACAAGGCCCGCCTGATCCTGGCCGCCCACCTGGCGGCCGGCACGCCGCGCGAGGCGATCGCCAAGGCCTTCCTCGACTACGCCTGACCCCAGTAGCGATCACGAAGGACTCCACTACCATGCGCTTCGCCCAGATCCGTACCGGCCGGCAGTTCTTACTCGCCCTCGACCACGGAGAGGACTTCCTCGACGGGCTCACGCGGTTCTGCGAGAACCAGGGCATTCGGTCCGGATACATCCCCATCTTCGTCGGCGGATTCCAGTCGGCGCGGCTTGTGGGTTCCTGCGAGCCGCTCGCCGACCCCGAAGCCCCTCTGTGGGAGGAGATCACGGTCGAGACGCTCGAGGCGCTCGGCGGTGGGACGCTCGCCTGGAACCTGGACAAGGACTGCCTGGCGCCCCACATCCATGTCGCGACTGGCATCAAGGGTGCGGGGGCCGAGGGACGGGTCTCTCACCTGCTCGGCGCGACCGTACAGTTCATCTCCGAGATCCCCATCATTGAAGTCCTCGGCGACACGGAGGGCCCGGCACTGACACGGCGCCGGAACCCCTCTCTCTACGACGTCCCGCTCCTCGGCTTCGGCCCCGGCATCTGAGAGGGGGCCGGCGATGCGCAGGGCGATCCTCTTCCCGAAGGTGGTCGCTGAGCGGCGCATGCGCGTCTACGAGACGTTCACGGTGCACTTCCAGCGGGCGGCCAAGGAAGTGGCTCAGCTCGACGCCGACCCTTCCCTCGCCTCGGTGTACGTCTCCCGGTCCACCTGGGACCGGTGGATGGCCGGGGACATCAAAGGGCTTCCTCGCCACCCAACCTGCCGGGTCCTGGAACACCTGCTCAATGAATCGGCCGAGCGGCTGTTCGGTCCGGCCGAACCAGGAACCGGCGCTGGGACCGGACCCGAATCGGCAGCGGGAGGCACGCCCTCGCCGGGAATCCTCGAAGGGGCGCCGCACGTCGCTGCTCTGGAGTCATTCCGGCTGGCGGATCGTCAGCTCGGGGGAGGCCACGTCTACCGTTCCGTGGTGCACTACCTCACCACCGTCGTCGCCCCAAGCCTCTTCGGCGCGACGGAGTCGAGCGAGGACGGCGAAGGAGTTTTCGGCGCTGCGGTCGTGCTCACGGAGATGGCGGCGTGGATGGCTCACGATGCCGGCCGGGACGACCTGGCCTCCGGGCACTTCGACCGCGCCCTCCGGCTGGCCAAGAGCCTGACCGACGTGACCGCGAGCGCGAACGTACTGGCAGGCATGAGCCACCTGGCCCTACAGACCCAGCAGGTGGACGTCGCCACCGACCTGGCCCGCCGCGGTCTGGCGCGGATTGCCGGGGGCCCACGGGTTCCGGCTCTCTCGGCACGCCTCCATGCCATGGAGGCCCGGACACTCGCCCGGCGCGACGAGGGACGCCGTGCACGGGAGGCTCTCGACTCCGCACGCGACGCCTTGACCCTCGCGGCCTCCCTTCCGGCATCGCCGTGGGTCGCCCCGTTCGACGAAGCGGCCCTGGCCAGTGAGGCGGCCTCCGCGTTGCTGGATCTTGGCGCGCTTGATGCCGCGGCTGAGGAAGCGGCGCGTGCACTGGCACTGCGTGACGCGAGCCGGGTGCGGAGCCGGGCCTTCGGGCAGGTCACGCTGGCGCGGGTCTTGCTGGCTCAAGAGCGCGTCGACGCAGCCTGTCAGGTCGGCCTGGAGGTGCTGACCGCTGGCCAGTCCGTGACGTCGCTGCGACTGAGCAGCCAACTTGCGCTGCTGCAGAGCGATTTCGATCACCACCGCCAGGTTCCGGAAGTCCGTGACCTGCTCTCGCGCATGGCCGAAGCTGCTCGACACCGTAGATTACTGCTCAGCAGTCTCGCGCTCCCGGAAGGTCCTCAGTGAACGATGTACCCAGGCCAGGAGAGCCGGGCCGCGACGCCTACCTGGCCGAAGGAAACGCCAAGCAGGCCCGGAAGCGTACGGCCGCCGATGCCCTGGTGCGCGACGAGACGGGCCGGTTGCTCTTGGTGAACCCGAACTATAAGGAGGGCTGGGACCTACCCGGGGGCATGGCCGAAGCGAACGAATCCCCCGATGAAGCGCTCCGCCGCGAGCTCCGTGAAGAGCTCGGCCTGAGCACCACCAGCCTGCGTTTCCTGTGCGTCGACTGGGTCGAACCGCATGGCCCGTGGGACGACTACCTCGGCTTCGTCTTCGACGCCGGGGTACTTCCGCCCGGACAGGCGGCCGAGTTGAAGCCCCACGACGTGGAGATCTCCGAGCTCGGCTTCTTCAACGTGCCCAAGGCGCTGCAACTGCTGCCGTCCCGGCAGCGGGCGCGGGCGGAGCAGGCTCTGCAGGCCTTGAACGACGGGGTCCCGCGCTACCTCCGCAACGGCTTCTCCGGCTGAGCCGGAAAGATCGCGCGTCCAGCCGGGTCGGTCGTCTCTACGATCACCGTGCGAGCTTCGGGAAGGCGCATCGCGTTCCGGATGCCCTGGAAGACCTCCTCGATCATCGCCATGTCCGTGGCACACAGGGGGCCGTCGAGGCAGTCGAAGTACCGGTTGACCTCCGTCCGGTCGCCCACACCGATGGACACTACGGCGTTCTGCGCCTGGTGGAGGATGAACCGTAGGGCGACTCGGAGCCGGGCATTGGCCGAGCGGCCGAACCGGTCGGCCAGGACGGACAGGCCGTGGTCGATTGCCGCGGTCTGCTTCTCGGCCTGGTTCGCCGCCCGGGCCTCTAGGCGTGGTCGTCTGCCGGCGAGGATGCCGTTGGCCAGCGGAGCGGCGATCAGCAAGCCGACGCCGTGGCGTTCGGTGAAGGTTCCCAGATTCTCGCCGTCACCGATGTCCGGCAGGGGGAGCAGCCCGTTCGCCCGTGTCCAGACAACGTCAGGGCGGATCTCGTCGAAGAGTTCCAGGAAACGACGGACGTAGCGGGGCGAGGAGCAGCCGTCCGGGCCTCGCAGGCCGATGGCTCGTATCTGGCCGAGATCCCGGAGGGTCCTCATTTGCTCGACGACGGGGGCGAGGTAGCGATCGCCCATACCGAAGTCGTACGACTCCAGCGTATAGACGGCGAGTTCAGCGAGGTAGAGGTTCTCCAGCGTCTGTTCCAGTTGATGGCGCACACGCGGGCCGGCGTACGGGTGAGGAGCAGACCCCAGGACACCCCCCACGGTGCTGGATACCTGCACCGTGTGGCCCCGGTTCTCTTTGAGGATCTTGCCGACGAGCCGCTCGGCGTGACCATGCAGGTGGCTGTCTGCCGTGTCGACAAGTTCCACGCCTGCCTCCACTGCGCAGCGCAGGCCGTCGAGCAACTTCTCGTCGTCCGGCCGGCTGATGCTCGTGGACCACCGTGAGGTGCCCGTGCCGACGCACAGGGGATTCAGGAGCAAGCCCGGGGCCACGGGCCGGCGGGGAAGATCGTGGGGCAGCATCAGTGCGTGCCACCCGCTCGATAGAGGAAGACCGCGACGACCCGCTTTCCCGCCTCGTCGCTCTGCACGCGCCAAGCACTGGCCAATTCATTCACCAAGAACAGGCCTCTCCCGTTCACTTCCTCATCGCCGACCGGTGCCAGCTTCAGGGGCACTGCGGCCATGTCGCCATCGCGGTCGCGGACCTGGACCACCGTCCCCCACGAGAACAGGTCGAGGCAGACGTCGAGTGCCTCCCCGGCGTGTGCAACCGCATTGCCCACCAGTTCGTCGGCCACCAGGACCACATCGTCCATGAACTCTGCCGGGGCCTGGGTAAGCACCCGACGGACTATGCCGCGAGCAGCGCTCTGCGGTGCGTCGAGGCCACGGAGGTCGAGCACGGCGTGCGTCAGTGGACGACCGAGGCTGCATTCCTGGCCTTCTTGCAAGGCGACGCTGGGACCAAGCACGGGGTCACTCCTCGCTGCATTCACGATGCCCGGGGTCGGACTGGCAAGTCCTGGTGAATACGGTCGCTGATGACGCGGCGCTGGCGACAGAGAAGTCCGACCCCACTTCTCCCCACTTCATCGCCGAGAAGGCGAACTTCCGGGCACCCAGCACAGGCCGCGGAGGGCCGAATGCACACACAAGGGCTAACTCCGCATGGCCAATTCATCATGACAAGCAACAGCGGGTACGTCTCCCAACACCCGCCGCAGCTGAAGAAGCCGTCTCGAAAGAGGCGCCAAAACCAGCCCTTACCTGGCAGAACGCAGAAGAAGGCCCCTCCGCACCCCCACGCACCCGCCAAGTGGGCCCCTTATCGCGGTACATGATTTCCGGTCAAGCGATTCCGGTGAAGTGGGGCGAAGTGGGGTGGCATGGACGGCGCGACCGCCAGACCCGTCGCGCATGTCTCGACACACCGAAGAATGACCGATTTATCCCATTCTGACGACGGGGCTAGCAAGGGGGAGTCGGCAAACGGAGACCACTCTCCAGCACCGAAGTGGGGAGAAGTGGGGGTGGCCTTTTGCTACCGGCAAGGCTCCCCAAGGGCAACGCTATTCACAGCTTCAAGCGATACCAGGAACACGCGATTCGGCTGCGCTGCCCCTGGGCGACACGCAGGTTCAACGCGGTGAACCCTGCTGCCCCTGGTGCCCTGCGGTCAGTGACGCACCGTTCACCAGGGGCAGTGCAGGACACTGCGGCACCCCGTCTACACACCCCAGAAGGGAGTAGTTGATGAACGCCCACCCCACCGCCGAACGCCGCATGATCAAAGTCTTGGCCACGGCAGAGGCCACCGTCGACCACCCCAGGAACGGGGCGAGCGCCAGCGCACGGCGCAGGACCCCCGTGCAAGCCCCGCGCTGCCTTGCCCTCGGGCTCCGTGCCTCAACCGGGAGTTGCCCGGTGCGACCCCAGCATCGTGGCCCCCGCAAGGTCGGAGCGAGGCACATGGGCATAGCGCCCGTGCCTCCCGGCTGCCGCGGCGAGGGACTCCCCCGCGGCAGCCGGTCCTCCCTTTCATCCCTGCCCCTCCAGCGCCGCTTCCCCCAAGGAATCAGACCTGAACGCGGGGCTCTGGCTTCCCGCACCCGGGTCACCGTCTGGACGACAGCCGACTCCTGCCTGGGCTGTCGTCCAGGTCGGCGCCGCGCCTGCCCCCTGACACCCGCGGCGCCCTGTCCAGTACTGGTACCGCGCCGGACGCCCCCGCCACGGCGCGGCACCAGAACCCCGATCACTCGCTGGAGACCGTCCTCATGACCTTACGCAGTAGGTACCTGTGGCACATCGCTCTCGGTGAGCGTCCACCTGTGGAGCTCCCTTCGGACCTGGCCTCGGTTCGCGTGGGCCTGGCGCTCGGGCTGCCGACGATCGACGCGCTCGTCGGGGACGGCTCGGACGTCGGACCGGTGAGGTACTGCCTGGACCATCGCCAACTCGTGGTGCCGGTGGAAGCTGAGACGGTTCACCGGTGGAGGGCCCCGCACTCCGACTGCGTCCCCGCCGCCCTGACCTGGAACTGCGACGCCGGCGGCTACCGCGGCTGTACCGGCCTGTGGGTGACCCGCCCCAACACGAACCGGAACGCGGTCACCCCGGCCGGCGCGTTGCACGACGCGCTCAGCCTCACCCGGGCACGTCTTCGCACGGCGTCCGGCAGCTGCTCGAGTCACCAGGAGGCTCGTTGTGCGTAGACCTCTGTCCGGCAGGAGCTTTTGGCGCCCGGACCGTGGCCACCTCCGCATCCTGACGTTCGCCCTCTCGGTGATCATCCTCATCTACGCCGGATCCGTCCCGAGGTAGGGATGACCGCCACCGCACTAGTCATCACCGTCCTGATCGTGCTGGGTCTGGGCGCCCTGGTGCTCCTCGGCCTCCGGCTGACCGCTCGGCAGCCTGGGCCGGCGATGGATGCCCCTGCCCCGTCCCCACCTCTCGATCTGCCCTGACCACCCTTACACCCACGCAAGGACCTTTCATGCTTCACGCTGTTCCGTCGCCGCTGGCCGAGGTGCAGCAGGCGCCTGCCCGGATCGTGACGGGCCTGTACTTGCGGTGCCTGCGCAAGGCACGGGGCATCAGGCTGGCGGACGCGGCCCGCGACACCCGGGCGTCCACGTCAGCGGTCAGCCGGTGGGAGCGGGCTGAGTCTCCTATCCGGCCGGACACGCTCGGCACGTTGCTGCGGCTCTACGGCGTGGCGGACGACCACGCAATCTTCCTGGTGGGGAGCCTGCCGTCGCAGGATTACGACCGCAGCAGGCATGAAGAGCGGGGTGAAGGCCAGCGCGCCCCGCACGACTGCTGGGTGGACGTGGCCTGTGACGAGGCGACGGCACGTCATATCGCCGTGATGCGCTCGGCGAGCGAGGTCGTCCAGTATTGCCTGCAGGTGCCTGCTGGTCTGCGCACCGAGGCCTACCAGCGGGTCGCGCTGGACTCGAACGTGTGCGCTGATCCTGATGAGCCGGTGCTTGGGCTGCCATCGTGGGTGCACCACGTGGACTGGGCCGAGCGTCAGCGGCGGACCGTGCTGCTGGACGAGACCGTGCTGACCTGGGGACGCGGCGATCACCCCGCGACTGTGGCTGGCCAACTGCGGCATCTGGCCGATCTCGTGAGCCGGGAGAGCTCTGACGGGCAGGGCCTGACCATTCGCATCCTCCCGACGCAGAGGGCACTGTTCATCCACACCGTGGGCGCGACCGCCGGAGTGACCCTCCATGGGCACCGCATGGTGGTGACGGTCGGCCTCTTCCCTTGCTACGAGACCGGCTCGGGCGCCGCCCGGGTTATCAGCGCCGGCCTCCACGAGGCCGTCGGCGCCGCGTGGAGCCGTGAGGCGACGTACGAGGCACTCGTGAGCGCGGCCGAGGGCGTGGAGCGGAGGACCGCCTCGTGATCACCGTCATTCGGCTGCTCGCTCTCGATGAGGCGACCTTCGCCCGCCGCGCCCTGGCGCAGCGGTGTCCCGACGGCGCGGGCCGCAGGGTCTCGTGTGCTGATCACGGCCGTGCGCATGTGGGGGTGGGCGCATGACCTCCGGGTTCCCAGACGGCTACTTCAAAAGGCCTACCGTCGCTCAAACGCAGGACCATCTCGACAGCGGCACCGACAACTACCTCCCGGACCGGGACTTCGCTCGCGACCTGGTCGCGGCGGCGCCGTGGCTGCCTGCCAGCGTGCGCGTCAACCGTGCACACGGCCCCCGTGTCCTGAACTGCCTAACGCGGGAGCACGGCATCACTCAGGTCATCGACCTGGGATGTGGCCTGCCGCACGACGACAACCGCGACGTGCCCGGCGCGGTGCGTCGCATGGTTTACGTCGACTCCGACCCCATGGTGGAGGCCCACGCGCGGATGGCCCTGGCCGAGCGGCACGGCACGACATCGTTGCGGGCGACTCTCGAGGACATGCCGGCCCTTCTGGCGGCCGGACCGGTCGCGGGGCTCAACCGCGGCCGTCCGATGGGGGTGCTGCTGCACGACGTCCTGCCGTGGCTCGACGACGAGACGGCGCACACCACCCTGGCGGCGCTGAGGTCCTGGCTGCCGTCCGGCTCCGTACTGTCCGTCACCCACGCCACCACGGACACGGCGCCCGAGACGATGACCTCCCTCACTCGCCTCCTGGACACCACCGCACCGACGTATGGCGAAGCCCTGACAACGTGCTCAGACGTCACCGTCACCCAGGGAGAACGCATCAGCTTCACCCTCACGTGGCATCCCTCCCACCGAAACCCGCCCGCCGTACCGGACGCCGAGGAAGCACTGGAGGTGACGGAGAAGTTCTGGACGGACTGGGCCAGCCACTGCACGTACGACGGCCCGTACCGGGAGGCCGTAGTCCGCTCGCTGATCACGCTGAAGGCACTCACCTACGCCCCGACCGGCGGGATGGTCGCTGCCCCCCACCACCTCCCTGCCCCGGGGCCCCGTTCGAGACCGAAGCCGCGCTCGCGGTCCTGTCCGAGCGATTCCCCAGATCGCATGGGCTGGCGCGAGCGAAGGCTGCGAGCCGCAGGCCTCCCTCTTCCGCACCGACGTTCGCATCGCTGCCGTCGTGCTGCGCGTGGGTGCGGCAACGTTCACGCGCAGGAGCTGACAGCGGTCCCGGCACACCTCGTCCTATCACCCATCTCAACTTCCCCGACCTAGGAACCCACATGACCACCGCCCCGCCGACTACATGCCTCACCGAGAGCCAGCGGCGCGCCGTCGCTCCCCTCGTCTACGGCGCTTCCAACGAAGCGATCGGTGCCCGGACCCACCTGTCCGCGGAAGGAGTCGCCAGTCATCTCCGTACAGTACGCAAACGCCTGGACCGGCGTGGCTGCTCGCGGCCCGTCCTCGTTCACGCCTTGCTCAGCATTGGTGAAGTATCAGCGCCGGTGTGCGAGCGGGCCTGCCCCGACTTCAGCATGCCCGAGCTGCGGCTCATACGGGCGATCGCCGAGTACTCCCGCAACGAGGACATCGCACAGGCCGTCGGCGTACGGGCCGACGACGTACGGGCCGAGATCGATGCCGCCGTGGCCACGGCATGCGCGGACAACGCGACGCACCTGATCGGCCTTGCCCACGCCTGGGGCGTCTTCGGCGCCGCACGGGGCGCCAGGCCGTCCGCGTCAGCGGTCGCCGCGGAGGCTGACAGGTGAGCCGCACCAGCCGCACGCTCCCTGCGGATCAGCACAGCAGGAAGCCCGCATACCGCATCCGGTGATCCGAACGGATCGCCGCCGAGACGACCTGGGCCCACCCCGACCCGACCCCCGCCTGAGCCCTCATGTGCGGGGCCCCGCGATCCCACGCCGCCGCACACGGGCCCGCACCTCCGGCCCCTGTCCGCCGCAGGGGCCGGAGGCACCCGACACCACCGACCCGGAAGTGACCATGACCGCGAAACCCCTGACGGTGTCCGAGCAGGCCACCGCGGGAAACGCCGCCACTGCAAGACAGCAGCTCGAAGAGGCCCTGAAGGAAGCCGACTTCCTCGCATCGATCGAAACAGCCGACGACGGGCTGTCCTTGCACGTGACGATGTACAGCAGCAAGTGCCGCTTCGGTGACTCCGTCGAGGACTCCACCGAATGGCTGCACCAGACCGGCATCGACGCCACCGCCGCGCTGGACGAGAAGACCTTCCGGGTCGTGATGACCCTTCCCAGCGCCGATTCCGTGCGGCGGTTCATCGCGGCGCTGCTGCAGCCCTGGATCACCGCCCGCACCACCGCCGCAGCCCTCGCCGATGTACTTTCCGACCACGGGCTCGACTGCACCATCGACGTCGGGACGGCGTCCCTCTCCCTCCTGGTGACCGACGACGAGTTGGACGCGGCCGTCCTGCTGGCCCACCTGCTCGGTGCCCCGGACATCGGCACGGATCTTCCGCGTCACCGCCCCCGCGGCATCCGCCGCCTCACCGAGCGGGTCCGCTGGCTGATCACCGGGGTAGTCGGATCACCGGTGTCCACGGAGATCGAGCACGGCTGCGCGCATGAGGCAGACCGCCTCACGATCGAGCTGACTCTCGAACAGGCGCGCCGTCTGACCCAGCGCCTTCTGCTCGCGGAAGTCGCCGACCCCTCCGCACGGCTCCAACGGCTGCTCGGAAAGACCGTAGGCACCGGCGCCTCCGTGACCGCGCCCGGATCCGACCGTTACACGATCACCCTGGACCCCGAGCAGGCGCGCCGCCTGACGCACCGCCTCGACCCCGACCTCGACGTCGCCCCTGCCCGTGGGCTGACCACCCACTGATCTGGAAGCCACACCACCATGACTACCATCCTGTTGCCCACCACGCCCCTCACCAGGGCGGAGAAGGATGTCGCCGCGCTCGCGGCGGCCGGCCTGGGCCTGCACACGATCGCCGCCCGACGAGGCTTAGCGCCCTCGACGGTCAAGAAGCACCTCCATGTGCTGCGCTCGAAGCTCAACTGCACCGGCGCCCCCCAGCACCTCCTCGTGCACGCCATCCTGTCGGCCGGACAGGCACCGGCACCCGCAGCTCTGCGGCCCGCTCCCGACGTCAGCCCCGAGCAAGTGAGGCTCTGGCGCGCGCTGGCCGCCCACCGGCTTGCTCCCGACGTGGGGCAGGCCGCCGGCATCGGTCGCTACGCGGTGAAGAGGCACACGGCGCACCTCCTCACCGCGGTCGGCGCCCGCGATCTCACCCACCTCGTCATCCTGGGTCACGCCTGGGGCCAGCTCACCGAGGCGAACCCCGCCCGGGCGCACGCATCGGGAGGCGACCGGTGAACGAGACGCGCGCAGCAACCGACACCCGGGCGTGCGCCCCCCTGAGCACAGAGCTGAGGGAAATGGTCGTTCCGCCCACCAAGCCGCCTTCCCTGTTCACTCCTACCGAGTGGCGTGTCGTGGAGTACCTCGTGCGGGGCCTGACGCCGGTCGAGATCGCCGCCGAACTGAAGCGGTCGATCATTACGACGCACCGGCATCTCCGCTACCTGCGCTACAAAACTCACTGCCCCACACGCTGCCCCCTCCCGGTCCTCGTGCACCGCCTGCTCACCTCATTCCAGGCCACAGCTCCGGCCACCGACCTTCCCGTGCCGGATCTGGACCCGGACGAGGTGAGGCTGCTGCGTGCCCTTGCCGAGGAGAGCACGCCTGTCGGCCGCGCCACCGCCACCGGCCTCTCCCCTGCCGCCGCAGCCTCGGCACTCAACGCCCTGCTCGGCAAGACCGGAGCGGCCAACGCCACCCAACTGGTGGCCCTCGCCCACAGCTGGAAGCTGCTGCCCAACAAGCAAGACCGCACCGAGCGGAACGGAGCGGCCCAGTGAGCACGCTCCCGAGCCGCACCGCCCGAGACGGACGCCCGGTCCCGGCGCCTTTCAAGCTGGCGTCTTCGACCGCCGTGTATGAGGTGCGCACGTTACGCACGGACGCCGAGCGCGCAGAAGCCGCCGCCCTCGTGCAGGACCGCCAGCGCTGGCTCGACCAGCGCGGCCTGCGGCTGCCTCCCCCCACCGACATCCCAGCTCTCTTCCGCAACCCGCAGACCAGGCCGGCCGGCCTGCTCGAGGACGGGAAGCTGTTGGCCTGCCTGATCCCCGAACACAGCCCCCGACTCAGCTGGGGAGAGGGCCCCTGCCTTTACCTGGGCTGCGTCCACACCCTGCCCGGCCAGTCTGACGACATCACCCGGCTGATCACCCTGTGGGCATCCGACCTGGCCGCCCAGCTCGATCTCCCGCTCGTACGGACCGAGACACCAGCCCGCTACGCCCTCAACGCCGGGTCCACCGCCGCCCTGCTGCGCCGGCTCACCGACATGGGATGGAACGTACGAGGGTCCGGTACAGGGCGGGAGGGTGAGCGGGTCACCCGCCTCGAACTCGGCGCCGAGGACCGGCCCAGGCTGAGCGCGTTGATCGCCTGCCGCGTCCATGAGCTGCTGGATGGCACGGACGACCGGAGCGGATTATGACGGTCGCCGAACCGAAGCGGCCCGACCTCGCCCGCGAGCTGATCGCCCGCGCCCAGGCGTCGACCGCGCACCGGGCCAAGCACGTACGCAACCCGCTCGATGCTGTCCAGCTCGGTCAGAGCCGTCACGCCGCTTACGCCAACACCAACGTGCTGCGCCGCATCCTGGCCGAACACGACTGGCTAGGCCACCGCCTCGTCGGCCCGGCCGCGCGGGTGTACGGCATCGGGTCTAGTACCGACTCGGCCCGCTACCGGCTCGCCCTCGCCGCCCACCACCAGGTCCCGGCCACAGCCGTACGCGGCTGGGTGGTCGACGTGCCGTCGGAGTACGTCCGGGCCCAGCTGTCCGCGCGACCGCGCCGGATCAATGCCGGCATCGGCCGCACCCGCTGCGGCACGGCCGTCGCAGTCCTCGGCGCGCTGTGCAAGACGCTCAGCGTCAGCGACGACACCAAGGTGCTCTCCGTTAACTACGACGGCGTGTGGCTCGGAATCCCGTTGCAGTTCTCCGCGGGCCGTCCGACCGTGACCCTGTCCGCTCTGCAGTCCGAGGTCGACCCGCTCCTGATCCGGTTCTCACCCCACCTCAAGGGCTTTGTGCGAGCGCTCGAATCGGGATCCGGATCGGCTGCTGGGGTCGACCCGCTCCTGATCCGGTTCTCACCCCACCTCAAGGGCTTTGTGCGAGCGCTCGAATCGGGATCCGGATCGGCTGCTGGGGTCGACCACGCCCGCCGTCTGGGGCGGCTACCTCCTCCCCACGGCTACCTGGAATCTCGGGTCCACCTGGTGATGGTTGCCGAAAGCGCCCAGGAGCTGCTCGCCCGCATCGCCGCCGAAGGTGCAACTGCCGGACCGCGGCCCCACGTCTGGTGGCCCCCGGGTGTCCGAGCCCCCGTCAACCCGCCGAAGCCCGCTGGGCCCGTGACCGTGAGGAAGCGCATGTCTGAGCACCGCCGGCCGACTCAACTCCGCCGCCGCGCACCCGGATCGGTAGCACTGACTCAGTCCTCGCTGCGTGGGCTGGTCCTGCGGCCGATGCTGGGGGCCGGTGTCGCTGTCGTCGTCGCCGGGGCCGCTCACCAGGCAGGTCAGCTTCCCCTCCCGGTGGCAGCTTCCAGCGCGGCCGCGGTCTGGATCGGCATGACCTTCCACGGCCTGCGCCGCGCAGATGCCGCCCTTGCGGGTGCCAACGTTCACCTGGAGAACGTGGTGAGCGGCCTCGAAGAGCTGCGCACAGCGGTGAGCGAAACCCTGGAGCAGGTGGAGACGGGAACGCTCAACAGCGCCCCGGCCACGGCACCGTCGCAGTTCAGCGGCTCTCTCAGCGCCGACCCGGTGCTCGCCGTCGAGCAGCTGCTGTTCGTCGTGCAAGGCGAGGTGGAACAGGCCATCGCCAGTGCCGCACAGCTTCAGCAGCACAACGTCCTGGGGGAGCGCGCGCAGACGGACCTGCTGCGCACGATCGCTCAGCGGCAAAGCGCGCTGATTGCCCGCGCGCTGGAAGCCCTCGACAAAGCCGAGAGCAGCGTCGAGGACCCCGACATCCTCGACAGCTTCTTCCGCATCGATCATCTGGTGACACAGCTGCGCCGGTCGGCAGAGAACATCGCGGTCCTGGGTGGCCAGCCCCTCGCCGGCCGCAGCCGTACGCCGCTGCCGGTGTCCACCGCCTTGCGTCGCTCTGTCGAGGAGATCGAACGGTACGACCGGATCCAGATCACGCCGCCCCCGGACAAGCTGGCCTTTCCCGGTCACGTGGGGCCGGATCTTGTGCATCTCCTGGCCGAGCTGCTGGAGAACGCGGTCCGGTTCTCCGACTCCCGCACCCGGGTTGTCCTGACTGCGACTGAGGAGCAGGGCGGCCTGGTGATCGCCATCCGCGACCAGGGTATATCAATGCAGCTCGCCCAAATGGTGCAGCTGAACGCGCAGTTGGACGCGCCGGAGACCGTGGATGTGTACGCGCGGCTGAGAACGGGTGCCATCGGCCTGGTGGTCACCGGCCAGCTCGCCCGGCGCTGCGGCATCCGGGTCCAGTTGCGGGCCAACCATGACGGCCCCGGCCTGACCGCCTTCGTGCTCATCCCGAACTCCGTCCTGACGACCGCCTCCGTGCCCCAGGTCCGGAGCGCACCTGCACCCGCGCGGGTCGCGACGTCGTACAGGGAACGCCTCGAGCCGCTGGCGCACCACGGCGACTACGGGCCGCCACGCCCGGCGGGCGCCTCCCACCCGAGCCCGGTGGGAGCGGCACCGGCCGCGCGTCAGCACACGGCCGTGGCCCCGACGGAAGGGCGCATCCCTCTGCCCGTCCGCCCGGCCCAGGCCACCCCCCACCACGGCTCGGCTCACACCGCCGCTGCGCCGGTGACGAGCAAAGGTCCCACCCCCGGACTCGTGGCGACGTACCGCCAGGGAGTCCAGAGGGCAGCGCAGCACCGCCCGGACGGCGAGTGAAACCCCCTACCCCCCGATCTGGAGAGTTCCCATGTCGCAACGCACAATCGAGCTGAGTCCCCTGGGGCAGATGCTGGCGGACTTCGTCGACCACACCCCCGGGGCGGTCGCATCCGTCCTCGTCACGTCCGACGGCCTGGTGGGGGAGTTCCACGGCCTCCCCGAGGAGGGCGCCGACACCCTGGCCGCCGCGGTCAGCGGGATCGCGTCCCTGGCCAACGGCGTTTTCCGGGACGCCCCCGGCGAGGTGCAGCAGACCGTGGTCGAGCACGACTCCGGCACCTTGTTCGTCATGCGGGCGAAGGTTCCGCAGCAGGTCGAAGGCAAGGTCGGGAACCTTCTAGCGGTCCTCACCAGCGACACGGCCGATGCGGGCGTGGTCGGCTACGCGATGCTCCAGTGGATCGACAGGATGCACGAGCACCTGCTCAACCCCGTCCGCACCGCGCCGCGGCCGGTCCAGTGACGTGGTCCGCCCTCACCCTGACCCGGCCGCCGCAGCGGTCGGCTCGCGGCTGCGCCCCTACACGCTCACCGGCGGGCGCACCCGGCCTGACTACCCGCTGCAGCTGGATACCTTTCTGTCGGCGCGTCCCGCGCCGGCCGACGTGGAGCTCGGGCCGGAGAGCGAGTGGATCCGGCTGCTGTGCGCGACGCCCCGGGCTGTCGCTGAACTCGCCTCGCGCTTGGGGCAGCCCGTCCAGGTCGTCAAGATCCTCGCCTCCGACCTGCTCCACCTGCGCGCCTTGGCCGTCACGGAGCAGAACGACGACGGCCCCACCCAAGAACTCCTGGAGACGGTCCTTGTCCGGCTACGCGCCCTATGAGGCGGCACCCTCGCGCCTGTGCAAGCTAAAGATTGTGGTGTCGGGAGGTTTCGGCACCGGCAAGACCACGATGGTCGGCGCGATCAGTGAGGTCCGGCCCCTGTTCACCGAAGCCCCGATGACGCAGGCCAGCGAGGGCATCGACCGGCTGGACGGGGTGGAGTCCAAGACGGGACCTGTCCCCGAGTGGTGGACACCTCTGAGCCCGGCCCCGGCAGGGGCCGGGTAGGAGGGATCTCTTATGGTGATGAAGGTCTACTCGCC
>NZ_JBICYB010000049.1:0-29467 GCF_043200575.1 Streptomyces sp. NPDC048392 | reverse complement strand
CAAGGGCAGTCACTTCCTCGCCTTCCTCGGCCTGGCCGCAGCCCTCACCTGCTACAAGAAGCTCGCGAAACTCACCACGTGAGACAACCTCTAAGTCGCGGCTGCCGTCGCGGGTGGACCGGCGCCGTTCGTTCCTCGGGCATGTGAAGAACGCGCTGCCCACCAACCCGCTGGCGCCGAAGGGGCCGCACCGCCGGCATCCGAAGATGCTCCCTGACGGCGCCCGGGAGAAGCTGCTGGAGACGGTGAATGCCGCCCGGGACCGGCTGGTGGTCACTTGGCTCGCCGACGGTGGTCTGCGCATCGGCGAGCTGTGCGGGCTGCACCTGGTCGACCTGCACCTGCGGGAGAACGCGGCCTGCGGCGAGTGCCGCGCCCCTCACCTGCACGTCTGCCACCGGCCCGGCAACCCAAACCGGGCCGAGGCCAAGACCAAGCACCCCTGGCGGGTCGAGCACGGCATCGTGACCGGTGGGCTGATCAAACGGATCAGCCCGGCGATGGTGCACACCTACTTCGAGTACGTCACCACCGAGTACCCGCGCGGCGTCGGGCACGGCATGCTCCTGGTCCAGCTGCACGGCGCAGCTACCGGACAGCCGTGGGCACCGGTGGGGGCCCGGCGGATGCTCGGCCGGGCCGGGAAACGCGCCGGACTCGGGGTCGTGAAACCCCATGCCTTCCGGCACTCGTTCACTTCTGCGGTTCTCGACGCCGCCGAAGGCAACACGTTGATCGCCCGGGATGCCGGCGGCTGGGCCTCGGCCGCGATGGTGGATGAGGTCTACGGGCACGTCGATGTCCACGACCCGGTCTTCGATGCCGCGCTGCGGACGGTCTGGAGTGAGACGAAGTGACGTTGCCGTCGCTGCTGCCGCAGCAGGATGCCCGCACGCGACGGGACCGGCTGGAGGTGCTCACCGCGTTTATCGGCGGGCCCGAGTTCGACCCGGCGCTGCGCGGTGGGGTGCTGAAGATTCCGCCGTCGCACCCGGTCTATCCGTGGAGCTGCACGGTCGTCGACTGCGCGCGGCCCCGCTGGCGGCGCTATGCGATGTGCTCGGTGCACGCCGAGCAGTGGCAGGAGGCGGAGGCGCGTGGGATGAGCCGGGCTGAGTTCCTGCGGGCCGCGGAGCCGCTGCCTGCCACGGAGTTGCCGGAGGCGATGATGTGCCGGATCTGCCCGCAGCGGCCAGCGTTCAGCCTGCAGCTGGTTTTGTGCTTCCGGCACCGCAACCGGTGGCTGAGCCATCTGAAGCGGCACCCCGGTGCGAGCGGGGATGAGGGGGAGTTCAAGCGGTGGCTGGCCGACCAGCCGGCACTGCCGGGTTACCGTGAGTGTCGCGCGGACGTGTGCGACGAATTGGCCGCTTCACCGCTGGGGTTGTGCGGCGCGCACGAGCGCGGCTACATCCGGGCCGGGCGGCCGGGCGGGGCGAGGCTGCCGAAGAACTTCTTCGCCATCTACGAGCGCCGTGATCGCCCTGTCCCGGTGACCTGCGAGGACCAGGTCGCTTTCCGTGCTTGGTGCCGTGCACAGCTGCCGGTGCACCGCACCGGAACGGTCAACCTGCGCGGGCTGCGACCCTTGCTGCGGGCGGAGTTGCAGTGGGGCATGTATGTCCACGGCCTGCAGCCAGTCGCTGTGTGGCATCTGACGTGGGTGCAGTCCCTCGCGGACGAGTGCCAGCGCCACGACGTGACGTCCCTGGCCGGTATGGAGCCGTCCGTCTTCCACCGCGCCTACCACAAGCGCATGGTCCAGGAGATGCAGCAGGCCCTGCGGAAGATCTACTTCACCCCCTCCGACACGCGGGATGCCGGTTACATCGAGACCGAGCACTTCGGGGTGCGCTTTCCGGGCCGCTCCAGCTACGTCGACCTGACCTGCATCTCCCAGCGATGGCTGCGCGACCTCTTGTGGGATCACATCGTCGACGTGCTGCGCTCGCCCACCTGTCCGCGCAGCGCCCAGCCGGTGGACTTCGTACGCCGCGCCGGCGCCGAACTGTCCGCGTTCTTACAGTCGGAGGCGCCGGGTGGCGGCCACGATCCGTCCACTCTGCGCCGCGAGCACGCACACCGCTTCGTCGCGGACCTGCGCAACCGCGAACGCCTCGGCCTGGCCTTCCGCGGGCAGGCCCGCCTGGACGGCAAGAGGGCGAAGGTCACCGAGAACTCGCGCCGCCTGGTGTTCAACTACGGTCGCGCCCTGCTGCGCGGCGCGTTGGACAGCGGCAGCGCCGACCAGATCGGGCTGGACCGCGCCTTCATCGCCGCCATGCCGGTCGGCGGCCCGGGCACGCCCCGCAGCCGCAACCCCTTCCCCGACGAAGTCGCCCGGGCGCTTGCGGACGAGGCCAACCTGCAGCAGCTCGCCGACGGCTACGACCCGCACGACCGCGGCCTGCGGGATATGTGGGAGACCATCATCGTCACCGGCCGACGCGCCAGCGAGGTCATCCAGCTCCGCCTGGACTGCGTCGGCCGCTACGGCGGGCTGCCCCTGCTCTGGCACGACCAGACCAAGGTCGGCAACCTGAACGCGGCCGTCCGCATCCCCGACCATCTCCTTCACCGGCTCGAAGAACGCCGCCAAAAGACCCTGACCCACTACGCCGACCGGCACGCCGGCCGCCCGCCTACTGACGCCCAACGCGCTCACCTGGCCCTGTTCCCCACCGACATCCTCAACCCCGACGGCCGCCGTGCTTTGTCCTACACCTGGTTCCACACCGGCTTCCGCAGCTGGGTCGCCGAGCTTGACCTCGGCGGGCACTACGTCGCTCACCAGGCCCGGCACACGCTGGCCACGCGACTGCTGCGGCACGGCGCGAGCCTGACGCACATCCGCCGTTATCTTGGCCAGGTCTCCGACCGAATGGCCGAGCACTACATCCACCTGACCCAGTCGGATCTGGACAACGTCCTCCAAAACGTCTGGGTCGCTGGCCCCGGCACCGCCCACCCCGGCGAACCCCTCACCAGCGACACCACCCCACTCACCCGCGAGCAGGCCCAGGCCCTGGCCATCGACCTCTCCCGCCGCAGCACCCCCGCCGAGGGCGGAATCTGCACCTTCCAGCCCGTCGTGAACGGCGGCGCCTGCCCCTTCAACCTCGACTGCCATAACTGCGACAAGTTCGTCCTGTCCGGCGCCGACCTGCTCTACTGGCGTCGCAAGCGCGACCAGTGGCGACTGCTGGCCGAGGGCGCCCCCGACGACGCCACCGCCGACTACCTCCACCGCTACTTCGAGCCCACCGCCCGCGCCATCGACGGCCTGGAAAAGGCCCTGGCCGGCCTCGGCCTCCTCGACGACGCCCTCGCCCTGGACCTGCGTAAACCCCAGGACTACTTCCACCGCGTGTGGTCCACCGTCTTCCGCGCCACCGACCTCGCAGATGCGGGCAACGAGGAGCCGGACGAGAACAGCGATACACGTACAGCCGAGGAAACCGACCCCGAACAGGACATCGCATGAACACCGCCGCCGTCCCTGCACCGCGCACGGCTGCGGCCCTGGCGGCTCGCCGCCAGCGGACCGAAGCGGCCCTCCACCGCGTCCACGCGGCCATCGCCCGGCTGCGGCGCGAGAAGGCCCAGGTCAGCGTTGCCGCCGTCGCCCGCCGCGCAGACGTCTCCCGCACCTTCCTCTATGACAACCTGGAGGCCAGAGCCACCGTCGCCACCGCCATGGCCGACGACGGCGACCGCCGCGTCCGGACGCTCCCCGAGCAGGACAACGAGCGCGAGGCGACCTGGCGCGAACGCGCGCTGAACGCAGAGGAGGGCCTCAAGGCCGCCCAGGCCGAGATCCTTGCTCAGCGGACCCGCATCGGTGAACTCCTGGGGGAGATCCGCGACTTGGAGGCCGAATGGACCGAAGAGACCATTCAACGGATCAGCACCGAAAACACCACACTCAAGCAGAGGGTCCGCCAGCTCACCGCCGACAACCGCACCCTCGACGAACGACTCAAGGCCGCCCGTTCCAACCTCCGCTTCCAGGACCGGCGCATCGCTGACCTCGAAGCCAGCCTCGCCGACCCGCTCAGTTGAAACCCGCCCGATCTCCACAGCCCGGTGACGCACGGCGAGGTCGCCGCCACGTCAGGGGGTCCGCTGCCCCGGAGGGCTATCCCCGCAGAAGGCGCCGGCGGAGCGCCTCCTGTTCCTTGCTCCGCGCGGGAGCGGACGGTTGCGGCTGGGGCGCGCCGGCCGCGTGAGCGAGGTCGTGTTCCAGGCGGCCGCTCGTGCGCATAATGTCCGCGTCGGCCCACGGCGCGGGCCAGGCCATCACGAGGTAGTCCTCCACCGGTTCGGGACTGGTCATGTCCGGGAGGGTGCCGCGGCCTCGCGCGTGGACGCGGAGCCGGTACCAGCCCGGTCCCGCTGGGCTGAGGGGGGCAAGTCCGTCGACCGGGCCCTGCTCAAGGGATTCGACCCGCAGGCCGCCCGTGGGAGCATGCACGCTGACTTCCACGATCTCTTCCCAGAGGTCATCTGCGAGTCCGGGTGGTGAGCCGGTCATAGGTGTTGCGGTTGCCCGGATCTTGCCGGTATGGATTCCCGTGACGATGAGAGCCCCGTGTGACATGGGGACGGCGAGTCCGTTGCTCCAGTCCGCCGTCTGAACAGGGATTTCTCCGGCGTCGAGAACACCGAAAGTGCCTTCGGGGACGTACACGCTGTGTGGGGCGCTCATGGGAATCTCCCGGTTGGTACGGCATCACTCCGGGTGAAAGCCTGCCACGGTTTGCACAAGTACGGGCAATGCGCGGACTCATCCGGAGCGACACCGCGGTTCTCCGCGGGTGCGGGTGCCGTGGTTTCCCTCGGCACCCGCACGGTGCATCAGGAAGCGGTGACTCTGAAGGGGTCTCCGTCGAGGACGCGCTCAGCTCGGAAGAACTGGGTGTTCAGACCGCCCTGAGCTCTGTTCTCCGATTCCGTGATCATGCAGACGCTGACGCCCGTCGGGCCGGTCCCAGAGGACACGTGGGACATTTGGCAACCATCGAAGGTGCGCCGTGTACCACCGGAGGACAGACCTTCACGCGAGCGCGCGATGGGGTATTCATCGCAGCTCAGGCCCGCAATACTGGGGGCGTCTCCGCACGCCAGTCTACGATTCGTATCGACTATCGTGTCATCTTCTGTCCTGGTCAGCGGGTTCTCGAACGTAGCGCCGGGGAGCCCCGACGCCTGGGCGCGCTCCACGTGCGAGGCCAGGGAGGGGTAGGACGCCTTGCTGTAGATGAGTTCCGAGGCGTACCAGGGCACCACGCAGCCGACTGTTGCTCGTCCGACAGTGGCGTTGTCGCAGCGGAATTGGTTGAGCTGGTAGTCGACGACAGCCGGCGAGTACTGGGCGTTGGTGAAGGTGAGGTACCAGTAGGTGGTGCAGTTGCCGATGGCGCCGGCCGCGGTGGCAGTGGTGTCGAAGAACGCCTCGCCCGATCGCCAGGAGTTCAGAGGCGTCAGGGTCTGTGCAGGGAACGAGGCGCTCTCTCGCGTGCAGGACCCGCTCATGGTCGCCTGCCCGTCGACGGATGCCTTCAGGGCGTCGCCCCATCCGCTGTATGCCGAAACTTCGAGCTGGTGGGCGAACGTGGGCAGTCCCGTGTCGCTGTAGCTGTAGTTGATGGCGATCATGTTGGCCTGACCCGTTACCGTTGTCTGGCCGTTGACAGTCTGCCGGGTGGTGTACGTGAGGCCGGTCACCTGGCAGATCTGCGTGCGGGTGCCGAGGATTCCGCCGTTTGAGTCCTCACACCACTGGGGCGGGTCCACGGCGGCCAGGGTGGCGCGCGAGTTCTGCGGAAGGCGCGCAGGAAGATCGGACGGCTTGGTCTCCTGCACGCACACCGAGGCACCCTCGGCGTTCGGCTCAGTACACGTCTCCCGCTCGGAAAGCCGAGCCAGCTTCTGCCCCGGCGCGGCGGTGGGGCGGTCAGACCCAGGAGTCGCGCGCGAAGTTAACTGCCGCTGCACGCTCTCGTCGGTCTCGGTCTCGGTCTGGGCCGCGGTGCTTCGTGACGCTGCAGGTGCTGCGGCGTCGGCAGGTGCCACACCGATGAGTGTCGTAAGAAGCGCGGCTATCACCGCTGCGGGTATCAGGCGTATCGCTCGGGATCTTTCCCGGCGCTGCGACATCAGATCACTCCCGTCTCAGATCGACGACGTCGTCACATAGCCGATCGGGACGGTACTTCATGCAGCGGCCACCAATTGGCATGTGCACGTAAGAAGATTGGATGCAAGATCCTATTTGAGACGTAGTGCGCGAAGAGCGCCATCGGGCACGGCTGGCGCTGAACGCGGGCAAGGCTGAGACCGTCAGAAGCCGTGGTGGCAGCTACATGGCTACGGGGCTACCCAAGGCCCCACCCAAGATCAATCGAGCGTGCCGCAGCAGCCCCAACTCGTCGTCACGGACATGTAGTCTATGAGTCGTCGCAGTTCAGACCTGGTTCACGAGTTCCTGCGGTCGGTAAAGTGGAGTACAAGCGCGGCACGGATGCCGGCGTGATCAACCAGGGCCTTTACTACCTGTCGTGGCTCACCCGGCACCGGAGCGCCTTCGACACCTTGGTCCGCGACAGGCTCGGAGTACCGACCGCAGCCCAGGTCCTGTGGAGTGCTCCCCGCCTGATCTGTGTTGCCGGCGACTTCACTCGCTACGACGCACACGCTGTGCGCGAGCACCGTCGCAGCATCGACATGGTCCGCTACCGGTACTACGGCAGCGACCACGTCAGCCTGGAGACGGTGGTCTCCGTCACCGGCAAGTCGGGCGCGGCGAATCGGCGCACTCGCCGCCACGCGCACATGGA
This sequence comes from Streptomyces sp. NPDC048392, assembly GCF_043200575.1. Classification (NCBI taxonomy): domain Bacteria; kingdom Bacillati; phylum Actinomycetota; class Actinomycetes; order Kitasatosporales; family Streptomycetaceae; genus Streptomyces; species Streptomyces sp. NPDC048392. Next base: position 22,628 of record NZ_JBICYB010000049.1, on the reverse strand, counting down.
CGCGCCACAGGCGCTCCAGCGGCAGACCGGCGCCATGGCGGAGCTGGCCGTGGCTGCGGACGAGACGCTCCGCGGCCTGGGAGATGGCATCACGCGAGTTCAGCGCAAGCAGTACGCCGCCTACCAGCGGCTGCGGAATTTCGCCTGTGTCATTCCGCCCCAGCAGACCAAGTTGCTCGTCTACCTGAAGGCCGACCCGAAAAGCGTCGATCTCAGGCCCGGATTCACCCGGGACGTGACGGGGCTCGGTCACCACGGCACGGGCGACCTGGAGGTGCAGCTGCGCACTGAACGGGACCTGGAGCGTGCTCAGGACCTGTTCCGGCTGAGCTACGCCGCGGCGTGAACGAGCAATGGCCCCCAAGGTCAGGTGCGCTTGCCTGATCAAGTTGTCGTCTGTCGCGATGCGTCCCTTCGACGTGGCGGTCAGGTAGTGGCGGTGGAGCTATAAGTATTCGGTGGATCCCCGGTTTCGGTAACCGGGGATCCACCGCTATATTGCCGCCCAGATCTACCGAGGCCCGCCGGACAAGGCGGCGTGAGCGGCCTGCACGCTCGCCCAGTAGTGGGCGAACTGTTCCTCGTTCAGCCTCCGTACCGCGTATCCGGCGCATTTGCTGCACCAGCCCGAGCCTGTCCAATCGCCGTGTCCCGGGTCTTGAAGGTAGAGCGGAACGAGGTCGCGGAGAGTGAGAAGGTCATGCTCGGGGCTCAGCCACTTCTCGTGCACACACAGGCCGTGTGACTTTCCTTCGTAAAGCCCCTGTGGATTCGTGGCGTACACCTGAAGGTTGGCCAGAGGCTCCAACATCTGGTTTCCGACGCTCCGTCCCGTAACTCCGTGACGGTCCATGACGAAAGGCTGGCCGTCGCGGCTGCGCAGGAACACTCAGAGCGAGAATTGATCCCCGGGGACGAGCGCTGCCAGGGAGGCCATGCGTAGCAATCCGTCGGTGTACCGGTCGGGATCGCGGATGAGGGAAGTTTCGCGGAGATCGGCGTCGGGCGGGGCGTCGAGCCACTCGTTCGGAATCGGGGCGCGTCGGGTTGCCGGGGCCTGGCTGGCGAAGGCTTCATGGCCGAATTCGACGGTGACTCTGCGGTAGACGCTCTCGGCAGGGCGCGGGAGGGGCATGAGTCGATTCTCGCCGACTCTGGCGGGCGCAGCCAGGGTCTGTGATGCGTGGGGATGTTGTGGACAGGATGGGAGCGGGCGGGGCACATTTGATCGCTGGAGCGTATGGCTGCGAGCGTGTAACCCCTCGGGTGAAATGTGCCCGCGCGGCCGTCAGAGCGGTAAGGGAGAGACGTGCCGGACGAGGTGCCCGGATCTCGGCGTGGCCGTGCCTGGAGCGAGGCGGAGGACGAAAGGCTTGTCGCGGGCGTAGTCGAAGGGCTGGATCTTGCGCAACTGGCAGAGCGTCATGGCCGTACCCCGGCCGCGATCAGTGCACGAGTGGATCTGTCGGTGCCACAGGACGGCGCGCTCGTTGACGACCCGGTTGAGTGGCTGAGGACGCGTCTGGACCGCGAGCCGTCGTACCCGTGGAGGAGCGTGGCGGTTGCTCGACGGCACCAGGATCGCCGGGCGCTGCGCAGCACGTCGGACTCCCGCCATGTGCCGACGGAGGATCTGGCGGGCCGGGCGACCGGGGTGATGGCGGACTGGGAGGGTGCCACGGGACATGTGCTGCGGCCCGAGCGGCGCGAAGCCTTCCTTGTCCGGCAGGTCGTGTGGGACTTGGCCACAGCCGATGAGACCGTCCGCCGGACAGCGGCCCGACGGCTGTGGGGGCAAGCTGGCACGCTCCTTCTGGACGACTGGCTGCTTGAGTGTGTCTGTCCTGGCGCCGTGCATCTGACGAGCGACTGGCCCCTGATCGAGGCGCGGGACCCCGACACGGTGTTGGTGCTGCGGGAACTGGTCGCCGCAGCGGTGGACGAGTTGGCCGAGCCGCGGGATCGCGATGTTCTCGGCCGTCGCCTTGGACTTCACGATCAGCCGGCGCAGACGCTGGAGACGGCCGCCGAGGGCCTCGGCGTCTCCCGGGAGCGGGTCCGCCAGCTGCAGACCAGGGCGATCCGCCGTCTCGTGCGAAATACCGCTCCGGCGTCCCGGAGGCTGCGGCAGGTGCTGGGCGAGCTGAGCTGCATGGGTCGAGAGGGGCCCGGGGCTCAGCCGCCGGCCGCGGAACGGCTGCTCGACCTGGCGGACGTGCTGCTGCCGTCCGTCACCCCCCGGCAGGCGGTGCCTCTGCTGGCGCGGCTGGCCGGTGCCGACAAGGTCCGTGCGGAGAACCTCGCAGCAGAAGCGTCGACCATACGCACTCTGCGTCACGACGAGGCGCGCCGGGAGGCGATGCGAGAGGGCCGCATCGACCGCTCGACGCGGCGGTGGGCAGCAGTCTCCGCCGAGGTGGACTGGTTCGGTGATCGCCGTCCGGCGCCACCACGAGCCGAACTGGAAACGCTCCGCGAAGAGGAGAACCTCACCCGCGGACGTTTCGGAGCATGGCACTGTCCCAAGCTCGACCGGGCCGTGTCGTACGAGTCCGAGACGGAACTGCGCGTCATTCAACTGCTCAGCTTCGCCTCGCAGATCACCTACTACCAGGAACAGCCGCTGGCCATCAGATACGAATACGAGGGGCGACAGCGCACCTACTACCCGGACCTGCTCGCGGCGACCGCAGACGGTAGCTGCGTCCTCATCGAGGTCAAGCCGGTGTACGAGATGGCGATGGCCATCAACGTCGCCAAGTACCGTGCCACCGCCGACTTCTGCCGCCTCCGCGGCTGGGGCCTGGTGGCCACGGACGGCTATCGCACGCGCCGGCTCCTCGAACACCAGATGGTCGACCCGCGCCTGGAGGATGCACTCTCCCTCGCTCTGGCCGCGGGGCACGAACTGAGCTGGCCGCAGATCCGTGCCGTAGCGGGCGTGCTCCCGATGGGTTCGCTGGACCTGGCCGCGCTCATCCTCAGCAGGGAGTGGCAGTGGCGTACCAGCCCCTTCCGGCTGCGCGCGAGCCCACCAGCGGACCGAGCGGGGGTCAGGCCGGCAGCGGCCACGGAGAATCCCGAGAGGCCCCGTGGGGATCGCTCCGTCGAAGGTAGCGCCCGGCCCCTCGTCCTGCCCTCGCCGGAGGACATCGAGGCTTCCCGCTCTCCCGCGGGAGGCTGGAGCCGTAAGCAACTTGCCGACTGGGGCGTTCCCTGGCCCCCGCCCAAGGGCTGGAAAGAGCAGCTGATCGCCCGCTGGACTGCCGGGTGACTTCCAGGCGCCGCGAGACGAGCATGTGGGGGTGGGGGGGCCGCCCGGGGGGGGCCCCCCCCCCCCCCCCCGCCCGGGGGGGGGGGGGGCCGCCGGCGCGCGGGGGGGGGGGGGGGGGGGGGGGCCCCCCCCCGCCGGCCCCCCCCCCCCCACATGACTGCCGGCGGCGTGGGCTCAGCCGCGGACGATGTTCTCCGCCTGAAGGCCGCCGCAGGTCAATAGGGTGACGCCCAGTCAGACTGCGCCGTCCTGACACTGAAGATGAAGCTTGACACCCTGCCGACGCCGTATGCAGATGTCAGACCATGTGTGGGCGCTCATGCCCCCGCGTACCGTCCTGAACAGGTGCACTGAGGGATTTAGTTTACGGCATCCGCGTCGGGCAGACCTGAAATTGTCCTGCCCTTATGAGCCGCCGCTAAAAGGTGGTATCCGAGAGTACTAGTCGCGCTGCTGTTTGTGACTAATTCTCGTTATGAGCCGCGGGCTTGCCAACGTTGCACCGAAAAATCAGCAGTTGCCCGTCCAAACGATCCGGCGGGTGAAACCGCCGCGGTCCCGCGCTTTGGCTTGGCGAATATTTTCCAGTCCTGTTGCGTCTATGCCGAGGTCCGCAGCGAGCGCGTGCACGACTTCTAGTACATCAGCGAGTTCCTCCAGAGCCGCCGCCGCCTCCGATGAAAGAAACTCGGCGACTTCCTCGTTCAGCTTTTCCCGTAGCCTTCTGCGATATTCCTCGGGTCCAGCGATGTAAGTGGTCGGATCGGCCCCATCAGCCTGGATGATTTCAGGGATGCGATCCCTGACCAACTTGCCGCTAGCGTTCACTTGCTCCCTCTCTTAATCTTGCCTTCGCAGAGCGTCAGCGTCGCCCGTGCCCCGCTGATGCTCTGCCACGATCGTGTCAGGTCATGCACCAGCCGGAGTCGCAAGTGCCCTCATCATCGTGGGCTTCGATGGCAGTCGGCTCCGCCTCCTCGGGGATGGCTACCGGGAGCGGTATGCCGTACCTAGTCAAGTACACCGCATCCCGCCCGAGGGCGGCGCGACATCGATTGATCGTCTCTTCCAGCCGGACCGACCGGGCGAACAGTTCAGGCTCGTGCCGGCGTTGATGGCGCCACGCGCTGACCGTGCGGAAGGGGCAGAAGAAGCAGGCGCTTTTTGGCGGCACGAGCAAGCCGGCGCTAGTAATGATGCGTTCGCAGTCGTCCCTGCGAAGGCCGAGGTCGAGAAGCGGGTATTCGATCTCCTCGTGTGCCTCTTTGCGTCGGCGGTTGGCCCGGTGGATCTCGTCAAGAGAGATGCCGATCCCCACCTCGGCGGGGTGCTGCGCGCTGGCACCGTGTTGGCGGAGCCACCGACCTATGACTTTGATCTTGAAGTCGGCCGTGCAGTTGCGGCGGCCTGGAGCGCCGTTCGCCATGCGAACCGGAATGGGGATCGATCGGGTGTCGGGTCGATTCAGCCGTTGCATAAGCGTTTCTGTGGCTCCGTCGCGACGATGTCGCTGGAGTTCGTGAATTTCCAGCCCTGCGCGGGCGGCGAATGGAATAGCAACCTCGCGGATGTAGGCGAGTGTTGCTGGGTGCTCGCTGTCGTCGCCGACGTTGGCGAAGAGGAAGGTGCGGAAGTCGATTTCTCGGCGAGCGGCCAGCACAAGAAGAGCAGTGGACTGGACTCCGCCGCCGTAGGAGATGACCCTCACGAGTGGACCCCCTGCTTCTGCGGGGGTGTCCGTTCACCAGTGCGGTCCGGCCTTGCGGCAGTGCGGGTGTGGCGGGGCATCTGAGCCTCCTGTGTGACAGTCGGAACCGGGCGTGAGAGACTCTATGCATCATGCGCGGTTTGATCAACTGTTTCTTTCATTGGAGGGTGTGTGGATGCGGCGTTGGACGCAGTCGCTTGTTGGGCAGGGGCCTACCGGGTCGGGCGGATGATCACGCTGTGCCCCTCGGAGAGCATCTGCGAGACGAAGCTGATGGCTTCGTCTCGCTCGGAGGCTGTGAAACTCCGGGCCGGCGGGACGACCTTCTTCGCTGGCCGGTGGGTGGCAGGCTTGCGACCTCTTGGCTTTTGGGGGGCCTGTTCGCCGGACCGGAGTCGCTCAAGTTCGTTTGGTGAGATGACGCGGTCCCGCTCCAGAGCGTCTGCCTCGATCGTGTCGAGTAGCCAGAGCGGCGACCGGGAGAGAACGAGATCGGCCTCGACGAGCTGTTTGCGGTTTCGCCAACGCGACACGGTCTGCTGGTCAACGCCGAGGAGCTGTGCGACTTCCTTAATTCCTACGATGGTGGGAAGTGCAGCGGGGTCTTCGATGCGGCATCCACGACGGATGCTAGACCGGTACTGATCCAGGCGCTGTGCAGTGGCTTGTCGGCCCGCGTGGCCGTCGAGGCGGAGAACGGTGTCGAGCAGCCAGTAAGGATTACCGGAAGCAACCACGTCCGGTTTGGCTAGCGTGCCGTCGACGCGCCACTTTTGCGAGGTTTGGCGTGCGACGCCGAACAGGTCGGCGATTTCGGCATGTCCCAGCAGGTATGGGGTCCGTGCCGCTGCCATGTCCCGGTACCTTTTCGCTTCACTCGACACGATGAGGCCCTGGCCGTCCGCAGGGCGGAACAAAGGTATCGCGCGGGTCCCGTGCGTGCTGGACTACGCTCGTGCACTATGCGCTCCGGGGCAGCACACAGAGCGCTGCAGGTCCGCGTGATGCCCCCAGCGCATGCGCGCTGCGTCACGTTACGTAAGTTCTTTGCCCTGCCGAATCTCCCATGGGCCGACGGGGACGAGGTGGACCTCGTCGAAGTAGCTCAGCCAGGCTGCGATGGTCTCGACTGTCCGCTTCGCCTGCTCACCCGTGCATCCCTCCGCGGCCACAAGTTCCGCCTGGGCGTCGGCGAGGTTTATACGGCCCGCTTTGGTCAGCGCCTGCAGTTCGGGCATGGTGTGCAGCCGGGCCAGGACAGCCCTTCCGAAATCTTGCTCGGCAAGTCCGGGGCCCACGTCAAGGTGTGCGAGATCTCGAAGCACGCCGGCGAGTACGTCGCTGCCAATGTGCTGGTGGTGTCCGTTGTAGACGCGGTAGAGACGCTCTGGGTTCCGGGTCTCCGGAAGCCATCGCTCGGGCTGCTCGTCCTGGCCGGGGACGACAACTCGAGGGCTGTCCTCGTCTGCCAGCATGAGATTGGCCTGCTCGCGCATCTGCTGGGCCAGTTCGAGTGTCCCTGGCACGGAGCCGGCGTTGATGGCCGTGATCACGCGTTGCACCTCGGGATGAGCAGCACTCAGTTCGACCAAGAGCTCGATGTTCGCTGCGGGCACGCGGCCCGTGGCTTTGCCCGTCAGGTTGGCTGAGCCCACGAGGTATAGGTCATCGGCTGCATACAGCTTGGCGTGCAGGTTGTGGCAGAGCATGACGGAGGCACGGCCGTCCTGCTCTGCCAGCTCGGCGATCTCAGGGTCAGAGACGCCTGCGGCCACTTCCGGCACGGACCACCGGGTTACACAGGTGATTTGTTCGACGCCAGCCGGGATGACGTCGAGCGCCGCCTGGAAAACCTCCTTCTTGATGAAGGGGGCGATCAGGATTACGCGGTGCGTCGCTGTGGCGAGGAGCTGTTCGATCTGACGCCAGACGTGGTCGGTCGTCACTCGTCGTCCTCGTCATCAGCGTCGCTGGCACCGAGGAATTCGCTGGCGAAGCGTCCCCAGTCCTGCCGCATGCGCTTGGCGCGTTCGCGTGGCTTCTCCGGTTGCTCGTCCTCGAATCGCGCCCAGGAAATGAGCAGGAGTTTGAAGGCTTTAGCGGCAGAAGCCAGCCGTTCCGCGAGATCTTCTCGGCTGGCTCCGTCGATGTCCTGGTCGAGCACCGCGATCAAGTCGCTGTAGACCGGGTGGTCCATGTTGAGGGCAACCTGGAGCATGCCAGGGATGTACTCGACGTTGAAGAAGGCCGGGGAGTCAGGGTTGCGGCTGGTCAGCAGCCGGATGTGCTTGCCCTGAGACATGGTCTCTTCGATGATGCGCTGGGCATCTGCAGGGCTGTAACGGTGCGTTTTGACCAGGCTCTCGTACTGGAGCTGCTTGCTTTCTTCCTCTGTGGTTTCTTCAGCGAGTTTGTCGGTCAGGCTGGGCGGGGCTTCCGTGCGGCGACGCTTGACTGCTTCCTCGGCCTGTACCTCGGCGACCTCGTGCCTCTTACGGCTCGTCCCCGTTCCCTGAGTCTGGTCCTTCAGGTCGGAACGCAGTTTGCCGAGCAGCTTTTCCCGGATGTGATAGACGATCTCGATGAGGGGCAGGCGCCGGTCACCCTCCTCACGAAGCGTCTCCCTGAATTCTTCGTACGACAGACCGGCGGCCTCCTCTCGCCATTTGAAGCTGGCCAGCTCAGAGAAGATCGTTGCGGACTGTTTGTTGTTCGTGACGCCGAAGACCTCGTCGAGAGCCGGGGGGAAGTCGATTTCCACCCCCCACCACCGTTCCTCCGGCTCGTAGGTGTTGACCCACCCCGTGTCAAGATCGAGCTCGCGGTCCGCGCGGATGAGGGAGATGCCCAGATTCTTGGATGCATGCTTCCCCCATGGAGTATCGCCAGGTTTCAAACTGGGCGACACGTTCCTGGGCCACGGCTCGCCCGGAATGTCTGTGCGGCGGGCGGCCTCAACTGCGATCGAAGACCGGACCAGGACGGGGTATTCGTTACCGTCCGAGCCCATGACCAGGAACTTCTCTACTCCGATTTGGCCGGTGTTGCCAGCCCCGTGTGCGCGGAACATAGGCTTGGTGTCAAAGGGGGTCGGGGTGGAACTTGGTGCCATGAGGTAGAGGGGGTCATTGGGTCGAGTGTCTCGGACGCCCGGCAGCTGCGCCCAGCCGCGCACCGGGACAAGCTTGATTCGCTTTCCCTTGGTGATGAGGCGTCGGTAGACCCGTCCGATCAGGTGCTCGGTATTCGTGACGGTAGTCTCGGCTCCACGCCACTGCACGCGCTCCAGTTGGCTCCACTGAACGAGGGTGCCTGAGCTGCCCAGCCCTTCGGCGAGTGCCTGCCATTCAGTCGGTAGTGCGTCGAGCTTGGGCTCAGGTACCTCTTCGAGTCCCTGCGCAATCTGCCCCAGGTCGAGGTAGGTGTGCAGCGCGTTGTCCGGGCCGTTAGTCCAGGACCAGACGTCGACGCGGTCGCACTGAGAGATGCTGGAATTGGGAAGGCCGACACCGAAGCGCCCTATGCCTTTGCGCTCCTGTCGGGTACCGGCTCCGAAGCGCAGTGACTGTCGAAGGGTTTCGGGATCCATGCCGTCACCGTTGTCTAGGACGGCGATCTTTTCGACGCGGTAACGGGCACGGTGGGTAGGGCGATCGGTCGACTCGACGACAAAGAGTTCGACAAGGTCGGCGTTGGCTTCGAGGCCATTGTCGATGAGTTCCGCAATGGCATGAGCTGTCGACTTGTAGCCACTGTCCTGTAGTGCTTTGACCGTCAGGTCGGAGGTGACGATCGAGTACTTGGATGTCATTGGGCCTTCCACACGTCCTCCCAGTTGGTGAATGCTTCCGCTACGTCCCCAAAGCCTGGGAGTTCAGGGTCGATGACGGTGACGATGTCGCAGGTGGGTGTTCCGCCGGCCTTCGGCCCGCGGATGACCCGTCCGACCATTTGGCTGTAGAGCACCAGGGAACGGGTGGGGCGGGCGATGACCGCGGCGCTTGCCGCTGGGGCGTCGAAGCCAGTGGTCAGAACGCCGAAGTTCGACAGGATCATGGGCCGGGGGCCAGGACCCTTGAACCGAGCGATGGCTCGGTCGCGGTGACGCGTGGGGGACTCGGCCGTCACCTGGTCTGCGTCGAGGCCGAGTGCTGAGAGGATCGCGACGAGCAGGCGGCTGTGCTCTACCGAGGCAGCGAAGAGCAGGATCCGGCGGTGGCGCTCGCTGAGGTCAAGCACAGTGCGCACGACTTGCAGATTCCACTGCACGTTGTCTGCGAGTCGTGCCATCAACGCGTCTGGGATATCGAAGGAAGCGGCAAGGGCCTGCTGGTCCCGAGTGCTCAGAAGCGTGCCGGAGTTAGCGGCCACAGTGCTGAAATCGGGGCGCGCCAGGTAGCCCTGTTCGATCAAGGCCGTGACTGGGTTGTCGTACCCATCGATCTCCAGCATCACCTTCTGGCGGGCGAAGAAGTCCGACAGCCTCTCGTCCTCAGCGATGTCGGCCCATGTCCGACCGGGGGTGGCGGTCAGACCCAAGAGACTCGAGTCGCTGCGAAGCGTGAGTGCCTCAACGACCCTGCGATACGTCGGAGCGATAGCTTGATGGGCTTCGTCGAAGGTGGTGAGGGTGGTGTGCAGCCCAAGTCGGTCGAGGAAGGTCGGATCGGCGTTTGCGGCGGCGCTGGCCTTGTCGAGGCCGAGGATCACGATTCCGTCGTTGATGCCATCTAGGTCCGCCGGCGCATCGCCCCACATCCGCGCCACGGCCACTTCCCGGTTGCCGAGCGTGGTCCATGCCCGCTCGAACTCTGCTGCCGCTTGCTCCAGCAGCTCCCGGCCTCTGGCCAGCCACACCACCACGCTCGGTTCATGGCGACGCAGGTGGTCGCAGATGATGTTCATGGCAGTTCGGGTCTTGCCGACGCCGGTAGGCAGGTGCAGCACGACCCGGCGCTCTCCGGAGTAGAGCATGCGCTGTGCACGGCCGGCAGCGCGTCGCTGGTGGGGAAACATCCCATACTGCGGCTCGGCGAAAGTGCGGGACGCGACTGGCACCTCGGGAGCCCTGTCTACGACGAGGCCGAGGAAGCCGAGAAGCGAGCGGCGTTGTTCGAGCGACCAGGGCAGCGTCGCGAGGAATTCGTCAGGTCGCGTATGAGCCACGCAGCCAAGGCGGTCAGCCAGCTCCGTGCGCTTATCCTGGGGCATGAGGTCTAGGAGCCGGGTCCGCTCCAGCGAATCGCTGACGAGCCGTTCCGGCGAGACAGCCGAGGCTGCTACCTTGCGCAGCGTCTCATCCGACCCTTCTCCTTGGTGTAGAAGTTCCAGCAGGGCACAAGCGTGCTCGCCGAGAAGGTCGCGCACGTAGGAGAGCGGCGCGCCGTTCAGGATGGATGTAAAGGCGATGCCAGGGGATCCGGTCATGGGGTGGCCCGGCTTGTCCGCATCGGGACACCAACACTTCCAGAGTCTTCGACTCCCACCCTCAGCCCCTGATCCTTTGTCCGCCGGATAGAGGCGCGGGCGCACATCCAGCTCGCACCGGGCCTCGTGATCAAACCCTAGCCGCGCCCGCCCGCCGCTGGGACCGGTCTACCGGAACCGCTGCTCCTCCGCCTTCCGCGCCCCGAGGGACACAGCGACGCCGAAGCTGAACTCGTGCGTCATGCCCAGCAGTTCAGCCCTGCAATGGCCCTTTAACATCGGGGAACAAACGTTCTATTCTGGTGCCAAGGTGGCCCCGGAGGGCTTCAAAGTTCATGCCGCCGCTCCGGTTCCGCCCTAGCTCCGGTTAGGATCTCCACGTACTACTGGTGAATGATCTCGCGGTGCAGGAGATTCGCCGCCAGTTGCCGAAGGAGACCGGAGCGAAACAGGGTGGAACGTGACACACCAGTCACATGATGTAGGTCTGGCCTACCTCGATTACAACGCCACGGCGCCGACTCGCCCTGAAGCGCTGGCAGCCGCCCTGTCTGCGATGCGAACGGTCGGTAACGCTTCCAGTACACACCGTTCCGGACGGGATGCCTCCAGCCGCGTCGATTTGGCGCGCCGACAGATCGCTGACCTTCTGAATTGCTCTCACGGCGAGATCGTCTTCACCTCCGGCGCGACAGAGGCCAACAACCTTGCTCTGCGGGCGGCGTTCGCCGCTGGGGGCAAGATCGTAACGGGCAGGGCCGAACACCCGGCTGTGCTTGAGACTGCCAAGGCACTCACCGCTGAGAACTCCGGCTCTCTGATGCTGCTGCCTGTCGACGAAGACGGCCTGGTCGACATGGAGGCTTTTCATGCGGCTTTGGCGACGAACGAGGTCGCGATCGTGTCGCTGATGGCTGCCAACAACGAGACCGGCGTGCTCACAGATCTCGCCCCCATTGTTGAGGCTGCTCACGAGCTGGGCGCGCTTGTCCACACAGACGCGACGCAGATCGTTGGCCGCCTCCCGATCGATCTCGCCGAGACGGACGTGGACCTCCTCTCCCTTTCGGCGCATAAATTCGGTGGTCCGCAAGGAGTGGGCGCACTGTTCGTGCGCCGAGGCATCTCGTTGCCCTACCGCCCGCTGCTCTTCGGGGGCGGTCAGGAGCGGGGGTGGCGGGCAGGGACCCTGAACGTGGCGGGTATCGCAGGAGCAGGCGCCGCCGCTGAGGCGGCTCGGAAGGCACTGCCTGCCGAAGCGGCACACATCGCACAGCTGCGCGATGTGCTGGAGGCTTCGCTCGTTGAACAGGCTGGCGACTGTCGGATCAATGGCGCGCTCAGCCAGCGACTGCCCGGAGTCACCAGCATCACCTTCCACGGGGCTCCGGCGGATGCGGTGCTTGCTGCAATGCCGGACGTGGCTGCGTCCGAGGGCAGCGCCTGCTCCTCCGGCGCACCTAGCCCTAGTCATGTGCTTCTGGCGATGGGGCGCAGCAGGGAAGAGGCCGACTCCACGGTCCGTTTCTCTCTTGGATACGCCACGACCTCCCACGATATCGACCGGGCCGTTGTATCAGCGGTCCGAGCCGTCCGGCAGGTACGGACCGCTCTCGCGGTTCCGCTGTAGTACGCCCCTCGGCCTGAAGATCATCCACGCGTTGACGGACACGGAGAAAGCCTCGCATGTCAGATAGCCGGCTCGCAGAAGCCGCCCATTCCTCCTTCGCGCGCCATGAGACCTTTGCGCCGCGGTTCGGGTGGCTTCATAAGGCGTACATGCAGGTCAAGGAGCGTCCGGATACATTCCTCGCGGACGACGCCCCCGTCCTCCTCGGGGTGGGCAAGAACATGGCCAACTCGATGCGTTACTGGTCGCGGGCCTTCAAACTGACCCGCGAGTTCTACGGCGACGACGGCAACTCCCGAGCGATGTTCTCCTATCCCACGTGGGAGGCGCGGTGGCTGCTCGACGAGGACGGGGCTGACCCGTATCTCGAAGAGCATGGCAGCCTGTGGCTCCTGCACTGGTGGCTGCTGTGCTCGCGGCCCGGAGCCAAGAGCTGGGCGCCGTCCTGGTACGTCGCCTTCCAGCTCGCTCCGTTCGCCCGCTTCACGGCATCTGATCTCACCCAATTGATCGTGCGGCACGTGAACCTGTCCTACGCCGAAGCGCCGGTCGGGGCCTCCATCGCCAAGGACGTTGACTGCATCACTAAGATGTATGTTCCCGCAAAACGTGCAAAGGGCGGTGCTCCCGGCGCGTTCGAGGACCTGCTGGCGTGCCCGTTCCGTGAGCTGGGCCTCATGGAGGCAGTGGACCACCCCGCCGCGGGGCGCTCGGAGTGGGAATTCACGACCGGCTCACGCATCTCTCTGCCGGATCGGGTAGTGGCATACGCGTGCCTTGACTACGCCGCCCGTACGACCCGTGGCGCTGGCTCGATCTCCCTTGCCCGGCTGGCTAACGAGCACGGTGCTCCTGGGCGGGCCTTCCGTGTGCGGGAACCTGACGTCGCCGCAGCCTTGGAGAGAGTCGCTGCTACCACTCCGGGGCTGCAGGTAGTCGAGGCTGTTGGCCAGCGCAGTCTGGCATTCACTTCCGATCCCTTCGAACTGGCCTGGGACGTCCTGGACGCTCAGTACGACAACGTCCGTAAGCGTCCGGACTTCCCCACCCGGGAGCAATGGGCGCTCGCCTACCCCAAACTCGCCGAAGCTGAAGCGCGCGAGTTCAAGCTTCAGGATGCCGTAGAGCAGCAGCTCACCCTGATCGAGGAGACCCAGTGACCACTGAGACCCCCACGCGGCCCGCCGCCCGCAAAGCCTCCGGTGGACCTCAGTTTCCTGCTGGCGTTGAGCTGATCGGCTCCCGTATGCGCTCCACCAATGTGGAGCGCGACGTGCTGGACGAACTGCACTCTCCCTACATCGGCGCGCGAGCCGTCGACGTGTTCGACCGCGTGGCCAACGCTCTCGGTGACCAGCGTCGCCCCCGTTCATGGTCGTTTACTGGCCCTTACGGCTCTGGCAAGTCCACCCTGGCCAACCTCATCGACGCGATTCTTGGGCACGACAAGAGCCGCCGCGTCGAGGCCGAGGCCGTGCTAGCAGAGGTCAGCCCTGGCCTAGCTGCGCGCCTTGCTGCTTCACGTGACCAGATGGCGCCGAACGGCTTCCTCGGCGCCGTCGCGATGGCCCACCGCGAACCCCTCGTCACGACCCTGTCCCGAGCTCTGCACACAGCGGCTCGGCGCCGCTGGCCGAACAGGACGCCCAAAGCGGTCTCAACCGCGCTGGCGCGGTGCGCCGACCCTTCCACTGCCAAGCCTGAGAATGTCGTCGACGCCGTTACCGCGCTCTGCGCGCAGCAGCCGCTCCTGTTGATCATTGACGAGTTCGGCAAGACCCTTGAACACCTCGCCGGACACAGTGAGTTCTCCAGTGCCAAGGACGATCTGTTCCTGCTGCAGGACCTCGCGGAGAAGAGCGCCGGAGACCGTGGTCTGCCGCTCTTCATGATGACGTTGCAGCACCTCTCATTCATGGACTACGCCGCTCAATCCAGCGAGCTGCAGACCCGCGAATGGGCAAAGATCCAAGGTCGCTTCGAAGACATCACCTTTGCTCCCCACCTGGGTGACGCAGTCCAACTGATGCGTCGCCGGCTTGACCAGTCAGCCGTGACAGAGTCCGGCCGCAAGCTGATTCAGACCCATGCCGAGGCTGCTGCCCAGGCTTGGCACCATCACGGCCTCAACGACGTCGTGGACCTCAAGACGCAGGACTTCGCAGACCTGTACCCGCTGCATCCGCTGACTGCGGTAGCGGCCCCGTTCCTTGCGGCGCAGATCGGCCAGCACGATCGGAGCCTGGCTGGGTTCCTCAACAACGACGAACCCCATACAGTTCGCCGCTCGCTCGCGTCCTTCTCCACTGCCAAGCCGCGCCGGGCCACGACCGTCCAGCTTCCGCAGCTATACGACTTCTTCCTCGACTCCGGCCGAACCTCGCTTCTCGCGTCGAGCAACGCCAGCCGCTGGATTGAGATCGAATCCCGGGTCACCGAAGCCAACGGCCTGTCCGCTGCCGAACAGAACCTGCTGCGCACGGTCGGCATGCTGAACCTGATCGACTCCGATGGCGCGCTGCGAGCAACCGCAGCCATGATCCATTTCGCACTGCACGAACCAGCAAACGGCTCCAGCCCTGAGACTTTCGCCGTTTTGGAGGAACAGCTCAACGGCCTCGTGGACCGCGGCTTCCTGGTCTACCGCGCCTTCAACGGCGAGTACCGAGTCTGGCGCGGCAGCAACTTTGACATCGACACGCGCCTCAAGGAGACGCTCGGCCATCTCGATGAAGCAGCCGTCCTCCAACGACTCGGCGACTACCTCCCACTGGCTGTCGCAGCTGGCCGACACAGCCAGATCACGGGCATGCTCCGCGCCCTCTTCGTCAAAATCACCGGCTCGCAAACAAAGTCGGTCGAAGGCCCTGACGAGCTCAACGATCAGGCCGACGGCCTGCTCGTCTTCCACCTCGGCACCATCCAGGACCGGCCTCTCGTCGATTCGTCGTTGCCCGTCGTACTTGGCGTAACGGAGGAACCCGACCTCGTCCTGCGCGCCGCATTCCATCTCGTGGCGCTGGAAGAACTGCAGCTCGACAAGTCCCTGGACCCTGTGGCTCAGCGAGAGATCTCCGAGCGCACGTCGGCGGCCAAGCGTGACCTGCTTGAGCTGCTCAGCGCAGCGTTCTTCCCCCTGACGCAGCGGGCCACTTGGCGCCTCTGGCGATCAGGCATCACTGCAGACGCCGGCGACGGTGAGGTGATCGAAAGCCGCAGTCTCAGCGGCCTCGCGTCCATCGCCTGCGACCAGGTCTTCCCCGCAACCCCCCACATCCGCAACGAGATGCTCGGCCGCCACGAGCTGACCAGCCAGGGCGCCAAATCGCGCCGCGAATTGCTGACCGCCATGCTGACCAAGTCCGGCGAACGGCACCTGGGGATCGACAAGTACCCGGCCGAACGTGCCATGTACAGCGGGGCCCTGGAGTACATGGGCCTACACCGAGCGAATAGCGTCGAGGCGGACGACTCCGCAACGTCTCTGCTGCCCTACGGCTTCTCACGGCCGGGCCCCTCGCACGCCCACGCGCTTGCGGTCTGGGACGCGCTGGAAGCAGCGCTCTCGGATGCCCACAAGCGCACTGACCTCGACAAGATCCACCGCGCAATCATGGTGCCGCCCTACGGCGTCAAGGCCGGCGTAGTGCCGCTCCTTGTAGTCACTGCGCTGATTCTGCGCAGCCAGGATGTCGCTCTGTTCGAAGAAGGCTCCTACCTGCCGCGCCTGACGGCCGACGTGGTGGAGCGAATGGTCAAAGCCCCGGGGCGTTTCTCCGTGAAGGCGACGCCCCTCGGCGACGGCCTGCGACAGAGCGTCGTAAAGAAGCTCTCGGTGGCGCTCGACGTTGAGCCGCCCCGTTCGCAGGCGCTGCGTAATCCGGCCCTCCTTGCCGTTACCCGCGCTCTGATCGAGCGGGTCATGGTGCTGACGCCGTATGCCCGCCGCACGCAACGGATCAGCAAGGATGCCGTTGCAGTGCGCTCGGCGTTGTTCACCGCGCAAGACCCCGACGAGCTTCTCTTCCACGCACTCCCGCAGGCACTCGGGCTGGACCCGATCAGCCCGGAGGCTCGGAAGAGCACCAACGGCAACAAGGGCTACGCTGAGCGACTCGCTGCCGCAGTCGAAGAGATCTCTGGCGCCGAGCGTGCCCTGCGCGCCGAGGTCGTCGAAACCATCAGCCGGGAGTTCCGACTGCCCTCCTCGGTAGCAGAAATGCGACGAGCGCTCGCGGCCCGCCTCCAGGGGTTCGCCAACGTTTCCCTCAGCCTGGAGCTGCGCGGGTTCGTCGCCATAGCGCTGAACGAGGGCCTGTCGGATTCAGACTGGCTCGACCCCATGATCGTGCGGCTGTCTCACTCCGCACTCGGCGACTGGACAGACAAGGACGTCTCTCTCTTCGCTAAGCGTGTCAAGGAAATGGCTGCCGCTCTCGACCGGGTCAGCCACCTGTACAAGAGCGGCGAGCCGTCTGGTCGAGCCGACGAAGATCTTCAAGCCCGCCTGCTCACCTTGACCGACAAGGACGGCGCCGAGCAGCGCACACTGATCTACCTGCCCGAACAATCTCGGCAGGAGGCCGAAAGCCTCGCTGTCAGTGTCGTAGTGCAGGCTGAGAAGATGCTCGGCCCCGACGGCGCCCGCATCCTGCTCGCCGCCCTCGCCCAGCGAGTGTCCGAGCCCGTTACCCCTACTGCAGTTGAGAGGACGGAGTGACCATGACCGACGCAACCGCCCCAGCGAAGAAGGTCCGGCACGTCCTGGGACTGTCCGGCGGGAAGGATTCTTCCGCCCTCGCCATTTATATGCGTGACCGTGTGCCGGAGATGGAATATTTCTTCTGTGATACGGGCGCAGAACTGCCGGAAACCTACGAGTATCTCAACAAGCTCGAGGCCGCCGTGGGCAAGCCGATCACCAGGCTGAACACCGACCGGGACTTCGACCACTGGCTTGAGGTCTACCAGGGCACTCTGCCGAGCCCTCAGATGCGCTGGTGCACCAAGAACCTGAAAATCAAGCCACTTGAAGAGTGGGTCGGCGAAGACGAGGTCATTTCCTACGTCGCTATCCGCGCCGACGAAAACCGGCTTGGCTACGTAAGCACTAAGCCGAACATCACCGCGGTCTTCCCCTTCCGAGAGGATGGCATTGACCGTGAGGGTGTCGGCCGCATCCTCGATGAGGCCGGCACTGGCCTGCCGGCTTACTACGAGTGGCGCACGCGATCAGGCTGCTACTTCTGCTTCTTCCAGCGCAAGCACGAATGGGTTGGACTCAAGGACCGCCATCCCGAACTCTTCGACAAGGCCGTGGCCTACGAGGAGAAGATCCGGCACCAGGACACGGCCATGCAGGGGCGCGACTACACCTGGTCTCAGGGGGAGTCCCTGCATCAGCTGATAGAACGCCGGGACGAGATCGAGGCCAAGCACGAGGCCAACCTGGAACGGGCGGCGAAGCGCATCAAGCCCAACAGGCCGCTCCTGGAGGTCCTTTCGGACGCGCTCGACGCTGACGATGACGAGGCTGGCTGTTCAGTCTGCCACCTCTGAGTGATCAACTCACTCAGAAAAGAGCCCGATTGGTGACGTACCGTCACTCATCGGGCTCTTTTCTGTCTCATCGCACTTGCTGTCAGCCCTGCGTGTAAAGATGTGTGGACTCATCACACACCGTCACCCGGCCGGAGCGCATCAGGAATGGCGACACCAGAAACCGTTGCGCGTGCGGTCATCCGGCACCGCCTGGACGCCAGTCCTGCTCTAGAGATACAGCTTGGTATCACCCCGATGCTGGATGTGCCTGCGCACCACCTCCTGCAGGACGACCTGAAGCGCTACGCCTCGCCGTGGGAGAGGCTCACCGCGGTCGAGAGCATCACTGGATCGATCCCTGACGAGCCCGGTCTCTACATGTTCGTCTGGCGGCCGGCGATCAGGCTCGTCATGGCGGATCTGACCGAGGGCGGCTTCCATCAAGTGCTTTACATCGGCCATGCGGGCGGAGCCGGGGAATTGGGCAACACTCTCAGGAACAGGTTCAAGGACTACAGGAAGCACCTGCGCGGAAATCCCGAGGACCTCTGGACCAGGGAACCGCCGACTACCCGGGCAGGCCGGCTGACTCACTACCTGGCCTTGCACCCTCTTGAGTTCTGGTTCGCAACGGTCGACGAGCGGTCGATGATCAAAAATCTGGAAGATCGCCTGATTCACCTGTACAACCCGCCAATCAACATCCAGGGCGGCCCCAAGTTGCGCGCCCGTCTCAGCAGCATTCAGAAGCCGGCACTTCGCTCCTAGCTTTACCCCGTTTCCTGATATCGAGGTACCTCATGCCGTCCAAGACGTTCGTCCCCGCCTTCGAGGCCAAGGTGGGAAACTGGACTTACTACTCCTGTCTTATGAGCTACGCCCAGGTGGCCCGCGAAATCAATTTTGCGCACGAACTTGGGGGAAACCGTGATCTTGGCACCATGATTCAGCGTGGTGTCGGAACCCGCACGGAGAAGATTACCGACTACCTTCTTACTAATGAGAACCGATTTCTCGGGGCCATTATCATTGCGGTGTGGGGTGGTGATCCCAACTATCTCTCGGTGGAGATGGATTCTGAGAATCAAGCCGTCCTCCAGGGGCTTGACCGAAACTTCGGGGTCCTCACTTTCGACGGTACCCAGCAGTTCTTCGCCCTTGACGGTCAGCATCGGCTCAAAGCAATCAAGGACGCGATCAAGAAGAACCCAGAGCTGGGTAGCGAGGACATCAACGTAATCGTCGTGCCGCACTTCGACACCCCAGATGGGCGACGTCGCACACGGCGGCTATTCACAAACATCAACCGAAACGCCAAGAGCACTAATCCGCAGGAGAATATTGCTCTCGACGAGGACGACAGCTTCGCCATCCTCACTCGACGTTTGCTTGACGATGACCCCTTTTTGAGCCGTGAGAAGGCGGTTCTCGTATTTAGCAAGGTGGGCCAGGACGGTGAGCTGGTGCTCGCTCAGCGCTCCATCAACGCGTCCAGTCCCGCATGGAGCACTATCAGCGTGCTGTACGACATCACCAAGGAGATCGGCTTCGACCTTCCTTGTGCCATCGAGCAGTCCACGCAGCGGGCTACCGATGAACTTCTCGACCAGAGCTTTGAGATCCTCACTACCCGCATCGTGGAGTTCCTTGACGCATGCGGCAACCTGCGGAAGCGCTACCTTGCTTCTGTGTCCCCCAAGGATCTTCGGGCCCCGAAGGGCCGAGACGGTGCCGGTCATCCGTTCATGCGCCCGGCCATCCAGGTGCAGGTGGCTCGGGCCATGCGGCATGTTCTGGAACAGGGGGCCCTGACGTGGCCCGAAGTCATGAAGCGTTTGGCAGCGCTCGACTGGAAGATGACCTCAGCGCCTTTCTCCTCCATGTGGATCGAAACCCCCGAGGGTACGAAGGCGAAGGGAAAGATGGCCAGTGGCAACACTCAGCTTCTATATGATCTCCTCCTTGTCCACCTTGCGCCGCGCTCCAAAGCTCAGATCAGCAGGGCGCTGCGCTCCTATTCCGACGTGATGAAGAGCAAGTACCCAGTGCCGGCCGAGGAGCTGTTCGGATTGCTCCCTGTCGATGCTGACTGACGAACGCAACGGTCTCTGCGAGACGCATCGAGGCCGCGAGGCAGGGGCAGCCCTCGCGGGTAGTTTGCACAGACCCGCGCGTCGTGCTGCCCTGCGGGCGCGGTCAGTACGATGTCCGGCCATGACGATCACGACCAGCAGGGAGCTCATGGCTTGGCCGCCGCCGGACGGTGGCACGAACTGAACGGTGGCCAACGAGCGCGTACCTGGAGCAGCAGGGCATATCGATATTTCTAAGGGCCCCCTGATTGGGACACCTTGGCGCGCGGGTTGGCCGGAGCGGACTATCGGAGTGCTCGTGCTGTGGTGGTTCGGGGCGGCGGGCCGGCGCGGGAGACGGCCGGGCTGCGCGGAGTACGAGGCGTCGTCCGTGGTGTGGGGGCGGTGCTGCGTTGCCAGCGGGTGCGCAGGGCGGTGAGGTCGGCCAGGGCACGGCGGCTGCCGGTGATCAGTTGGTGCGTCGTGTTGGCCGGGTCTTCGGCGTAGGTGGCGATCCGTGTGGCGACGTCGCACGCGCGGGTCAGCAGGGCGCGTTGAAGGATGCGTTCACCCCAGTACTCGGCTGACCCAACGGGTGTGGAGACCAGAGCCATCAGGTCACCGGCGGTGAGGTCACCGGCCGCGAGGAGGCCGCGGTGCTGGGCTTCCCAGAGCACGGTGACGGGGTCCACGGGCTCTGCGCGGTGGACCAGTGAGGTCAGGCACTGCCACAGGGTTGCGTGCAGGGAGTGCGCGAAGTCGTCGGGTTGGAGCCAGCGCATGTCCTTCAGAGCTGTCGGGTGCGCGGTGGCGGTGGCGAGGAGGAGTTGTTCCTCGTCGAGGGCTTCCTCGCTGCTGCGCGCCATGGGCTGTTTCGGCAGGACGGTGCGCGGCAGGGAGCCGGGGTGCGGGGCGAACTGTCCGGCGAGCGTGTCCATGAACTGTGCGAGGGCGTCGGCCTGGGCCAGGGTGGCGACGGCCCGGTTGGGCAGGGTGGCGTCGGTCGCGGTCTGTGCGAGGCGCTGGGCGTGCATGAGCAGCGTGCGCCGGGCGTGATCGGATTGAATCATCCGGGCGTACGTCGGCGCGTGCTGGGGCCACGGGCAGACCTGGACGAGGGTGTGGAGGTAGGAGGCGGTCAGCCCGGGGGCATAGGGGCGGGCCGCGTCGAGGACGGAGTTGAGCCAGGCGGGATCGGAGCGGTGGGCCTCCGGATCGGGCAGCGGCACCGTGCGCATGGCCTGGAAGAGGGCGCCGTGGGCGTGGTTGCTGAACTGCTCCGCTCCCAGGCCACGGATGTCGTCAAGCCGGTGGGGGTCCAGGAGGAGCGCACCGAGCAGGGACTGCTCGGCGTAGTGGACGGGCCGAGGAGAGGGGAGGTCGTCCAGGTCGTCCTCGTACGGGTCGGTGGAGTGGGGCATCTACGCGGCCAGGGTGAAGTCGTCGGGGTGGAGGGTCTTGCCGAGGTGCGGGGCCAGCAGGTGGGCGGCGAGCTGGGGCGGCACCGCGTTGCCGATCTGGCCGAAGACCTGGCCTTTGTTCCCGGCCCAGGGATAGTCGGCGGGAAAAGTCTGCAGGCGGCCGGCTTCCTGGGCGGTGATCCGGATGGACTCCGGCGCCGCCTGCTCCTCGCCGGTGGTGCTGGGGGCGGGTTCGGCGATCCAGACGCATTCGTTCGCGCGATGACCGAAGAACAGGGTGCCGGCGGGCTCGTCGGACCGGCGTACGGTCGCGTTGGACTGGTTGTTGCTGCGCAGTGACCATGACCAGCGGTGTGCTTCGCCGGTGAAGGTAGGGGCAGGCTCGTCGGCCGGCCGGTTCTCCCGGGCACCGTGCCGAGCCGTCCACCCCGCGCCTTCCCGGCGGGACTGCAGGATGAGGGTGCTCTGGGGCTTCCAAGTTCCGCGGTCGCGGGCGTCGCTGAGGGTCTTGCGTGATCCCGACGGGAAGGGCTCCGGGCCGCCTCCCGGGCCTCCGCCGGCGCACACGGTCGGCACCGGGCGGTCGGTGGCGCCCCACCCGAGGGCTTCGGCCATGGACACCCACCGGGCGCGGCCCGGCCCGAACAGCGACTCCGGCTCGGCGACCTTGGCGTGTGTGGGCGGCGGCGGATCGGCGGTGCGAGTGCGGGAGGCGAGCAGAATTGCGCGCCGTCTCGTCTGCGGCACTCCGTAGTCCGCCGCGTTCAGGATCCCGGTCCACACCGAGAAGCCCCAGCTGCGCAAGATTGCGGCGTACTGGCGCCACAGGGGCAGGACGTCCGGAACTTCCTCCATCGCGATCCACTCGGGCTGGCCGTGCTGGTGCAGGGCGTGCAGGTAGCGCATGGGCTCGGCGGCGAGCAGGGAGCGCTCGTCCTGGCAGGCGGTGAGGAGCTGTTCGCGGGTGTCGCGGCCGACGGCGAGGTCGGCGACGGCCTGGTGGACCAAGGGCTGGTCGAGGAGCCCGAGGCGTTTGCCGGCCTTCGACCATGCCTGGCAGGGCGGGCTGGCGATGAGTCCGGTAGTCCTTCCGAGGAAGGGCCCCACCGGATACATCGCGACGTCGGTGCGGATCGTCAACTGCCGTGCCGCCGCGCGGGTCTTGCAGGCCCACTCATCCCATTCCAGGCCGACGTCGCGCACCCCGAGGACGGTCAGGGCGTGGCTCCAGCCGCCGGGCCCGGCGAACAGGTCGAGCACGATCACGTGGCCAGCCCGAAGTCGTCCTGGGCCAGCGCGTCCGCGTCGCCGCGGCAGGCCCAGGGCGAGCAGCCGTCCGGGACGCCTTCTTCCAGAGCGGCGGGGTCTTCGTCACTTCCGAGTTCCTGGCGGATGGCGGCCCATTCGGCGGCCGTGACGTGATCGATCGGGGCTTGCCCGAGAGGGACACGCGAGCGGTGGGGTCTTGTCCCCGATGAGTGGACACCTGTTCGTTTCGTTATGCGGCAAATGTCAGGGGAGCTGACTGCTGTTCGTAGGCGATCGGTGCCTGCTG
>NZ_JBICYB010000048.1:0-31991 GCF_043200575.1 Streptomyces sp. NPDC048392 | reverse complement strand
CCCCACCGGCCTGGGGCGGGGGCCCCGCGGGCGGGGGGGGCGGCGGGGCCCGCGGGGCCCGGGGCGGGGGGCCCCCCCCCCCCCGGGGGGGGGGGGGGGGGGCGCCGGGCGGGGCGCCGGGGGGGGGGGGGGGGGGGGGGGGGGGGGGGGGCCCGCCCGGGGGGGGGGGGGGGGGGGGGGGGGCCCCCCCCCCCCCCCCCCGGTCCCCACGCCTCGGGACCGCATGTCATCCCGCCCCCTCGCGCGCAACGTCGACGGCGTCTCCGTGTCCTGGCCCGCCTCCGGCCAGACCGACATCATGGAGAACATCGGCTACGGCGACTGGACCGGCACCACCCTGCACGGCCCCGCTACTCGGCGGACGGCGACACGGGAGCGCGCCAGGTGTACCCGGGCGGCGGGCGGGCCGACCAGTGGCACACCTACGCGGTGGAGCGGACGCCGACGGGCATGACGTTCCCCGGCGGCGCGTACCCGGCGAGGAGGAGCCGGGGCACCAGCCCGTACCGGGGCTTCCGCGGTCCTGTGTAGACCGGTCCGCGGCCGGGGGAGTGCGGGCGGAGGCGGACTGGGCGCGGGTGGAACGGAAAGGGTGGCCGCCGCGTCTCAGGCGCCCTTGCGTGCCACACCGCCGTAGATGCCGATCGGCGGGGCGCCGGGCCCCCGCACCTCGTCCGGGCGCCAGTCGGTGACCCGGACCAGGCCGGGCTCGACCAGGGTGAAGTCGCCGAAGAGACCGAGGACTTCGGCGTGCGGGCGCAGGTTCATGGACGCGGTGGCGCTCTTGTAGACGGCCGCCGCGTCCTCGCGCCGGTCCGCGTGGACATCACCCGTCGCGTGCGACAGCACCAGATACGACCCGGTGGGCAGCGCGTCGCGCAACGTGGCCATGATGCCCGCCGGGTCCTCCGCGTCGGCGACGAAGTGCACGACGGCCACGAGGAGCAGTGCCACCGGCCGGTCGAAGTCGATGACCGCCCGTACGTCGGGATGGTCGAGGATCGCTCGGGGGTCCCGCAGATCGGCCAGAACCACGGAGGTGTCGGGGTCGTCGTCCGACAGGGCCCGGGAGTGGGTGCTGACGATGGGGTCGTTGTCGACGTAGGCGACGCGGGTCTCCGGGGCCACGGCCCGCGCGACCTGGTGCACGTTGGGCTCGGTGGGCAGCCCGGTACCCACGTCGAGTATCTGGCGCACACCCCCCTCGGCGACCACGTGCCGGACCGCACGGTGCATGAAGTGCCGGTTGGCGAGAACCCCCTCCCGCACCTCCGGGGCCACCTTCATGAACTCCTCGGCGGCCCGCTGGTCGACCTCGTAGTTGTCCTTCCCGCCGAGGAAGTAGTCGTACATCCGCGCCGGGTGGGGCCTGCTCGTGTCGATCCTGTTCGGGTGCGCGGCGCTCTCGCCGCCGCTCAGGGAGGTCATACTGTCTGACTCCGTCCTCAACTCGCGGGCCACCGGCGGAAACAGCGTGACGACCCACTGCCGGTACGACATCTTGGCACGCGCCGGGTCGCGGTGCAGGGCCCCGGTCGTGCCGGAACCGGAGCCCGCCCTCAGCACCGCGGCGACCACGCCCCCTGGACGGAACGGGAGCCGACCCGTCGGCGGCCACGGACGACAACACCCGCTGCTCCGGGCCGGATCCGGATAGGCCGACGGCCTGTCGGTGCCGTTCCGCGTACGGAGGAGTGTCCTGTGACCGCCGGTGTGCCCAGACCCCGCCTCGACACCGGCACTGTAATCGAGGAGGCAGTCCTCCGCAGGCCGGTTGGTGGGCCAAGAGTCATGCGCGGGACGCTGGAACAAATCCTCGATACGGGTCAGTCTAGGAACGTAGAGGTACAGGTCATGCCGATGGGGCGCGAGGACAACGCCGCCTTGGGCGGCCCCTTCACGTTGATCGACACCGAAAAGGGACAGCGTGTCGCATACGCGGAAGTACAGGATCACAGCAGTTTGTACACCGACATCGCATACGTACGCACGCTCGAAGCGCGCTATGGCATCCTCCGATCACAAGCGCTGTCACCGAGCGAGTCGATGGCGTTCGTCGAACAACTGATGGGAGACACATGAGCGTGCAGCGCGCCAAGGCGGCTGTGCCCGAGGCCGCTTGGGTCAAGAGCAGTTACAGCACAGGCAACGGTGGTGAATGCGTAGAAGTTGCCGCAGTGAGCGGCGAAGTCCTCATCAGGGACTCGAAGCAGCCTGCGGGGGCCCGGCTCTCAGTCGGCGCCGATGCTTGGGCCGGCTTCGTACGGGTGGCTGCCGGGCGCTGACCTACACGAAGGGAGGGGTCCGGCGCGCGTGCCGGACCCCTCCCTTCGTCTCGTATCTCAGAAGTCGTCCAACCCTTCCTCGCTGCGGATCATCCGCCAGGCCGATCGGCGCGCGCTGCGGTCGAGGTTGGACTTGAAGCCCCGGTCGGCGCCGAAGCAGCGCTTGCCGAGGGTGTCGATGGTGGACACGTGATCCATCATGTAACCGGTGGCAGAGGTGGGCACCTGATCGCGCGGATGGCCGAGAGCGTGTGGACGCCAGTAGTGAGCCGCCGTCCGCCCTCCCATTCGAGCGGTGCCGAACTCTTACTGCATATGATGTGCAAGTGCGCACCAGTGACTACAGTATCCGCCCAGCAACTCCCGCCGACCTCGACGCCGCCCGAGCCGTCATGCTCGACACCGTCTACCGCGACTTCGGCGCCGGGTATGTCCCCCGCTGGCACGCTGATGTCATCGACCCGGCCGGGGCGTACGTGACCCCCGAGCGGCACGCTCTCCTCGTCGCGGTCGACGCGGCCGGTGAGGTCGTGGCCACCGGCGCCCTCGACTCCCGTGGTCCCGCGCACCCCCCGAACCCTCGCCACGTCGCCGAGCGCTACCCCTCCGGTGTCACCGCGCAGCTGCGGCGGGTGTACGTCCGGCCCGAGCATCGGAGGCGTGGGCTCGCGCGTCGACTTGTCGACGGGTTGCTGGCGTTCGCCGCCGCCGACGGGGGATACCGGGCCGTCTATCTGCACACCGACCCCGCCGTCGCCGGGGCCGAGCCGTTCTGGCGGTCGTTGGCCAAGGTGGTGCACGACGAGCGGGAGGATGCGGGCGGTGGGCAGGGGATCGTGCACTTCGAGGTTTCCCTGGAGTGAGGTAGGCATGGAAATCATTTTCATGTAATCTCCGGTTCGCTGCCGCCATCCACCCGCCGCCTCCCACCTGTTGTCGGCACCCCGGTGTCTGCGCCTGTTGTCTGCCGCCTGCCCGCCCCTCCTGATCGATCCGAGGACCATGCGCTCCCACCGCCGCCCCCGGCTGCTCGCCCCCTTCCTGCTCCTCCCGCTGACAGCCGGCTGCTTCGCCTCCGGTGGCGACGACTCAGGCTCCGGCGACGGCAAGGACGGTGACGGCGCCCGGCTCCGCGTCGCCCTCGCCTTCCCGCCCGCCGAGAACCTCTCCCCGTACGGCGCCGACGCCACCCTGCTCAGCCGCCTCGGGGTCACCGAGGGGCTCACCTCCCTCGACGCCAACGGCTCCGCCGCCCCCGCGCTCGCCGAGTCCTGGCGGCGGAACGGGGACAAGACCTGGGAGTTCACCCTCCGCGACGCCACCTTCCAGGACCGCGCCGAGGTCACGCCCGCCGCAGTCGCCGAATCCCTCGCCCACGCCACCGACGCCGCGCCCGCCCCCGCCGCCCTGGCCGGTGTCGCCCTCACGGCCGAGGCGGGCGGCGACCGAGTGGTCCGGATCACCACCGCCGAGCCCGACCCCGTACTGCCGCTGCGGCTGTCCAGCCCGAGCCTCGCGATCCTGTCCGAGGACGCCTATGGGAAGAGCGGCCGCGTCGACCCCGCCGGCCACGCCACCGGTCCCTTCGAGCTGACCGAGGTCAACGGCGCCACCTCCGCCTCCCTCGACCGGTTCGACGGCTACTGGGGCGGCCGCGCCCAGGCCTCCGGCATCGACGCCCGCTTCATCGCCGACGGCACCGCACGCGCCAACGCCCTGCGCACCGGCGAGCTGGACATCGCCGAGGCCGTTCCCGTCGCCCAGGCGGCGTCCCTCGACGAGGAGACCCGGCGCGCCACCGCCACCACCCGCACCACCAGCCTGCTCCTCAACGCCTCGTCCGGAATCTTCGAGGACGCCGGGCTGCGGGCCGCCGCCCGGGACGCCGTCGACACCTCGGTGTTCGCCAAGGACGTGTACGAGGGGTACGCCGATCCCGGTGCCGGTGTCTACGGGCCCGCCGTGACCTGGGCCGAGGGCAAGCGGACCGAACCCGTCGGGCGGGCGGCGGCCACCGGGCCCGAGTCCGGCGGCGACACCGTCACCCTCGCCACCTACGACAACCGGCCCGAGCTGCCCGAGGTCGCCCAGGTGGTCGAACAGCAGCTGGAGAAGGCCGGGTTCACGGTGAAGCTCACCGTGCGGGAGTACTCGCGGCTCGAAGGGGACGCGCTGGACGGGAAGTTCGACGCCTTCGTGCTCGCCCGGAACACCCTCCTCGACACCGGGGACCCCATCGCCGTCCTCGCGAGCGACTACACCTGCGCCGGCGGCTTCAACATCGCCCAGCTGTGCGACCAGGGCGTCGACCGCGCCGTAGCCGACGCCGAGAAGACCGCCGACACCGCGAAGCGGCAGGACGCCGCCATGGCCGCCGAGGCGCGCATCCTCGGCAGCGACGCCGTCGTGCCGCTCGTGCACCAGCGCGTCATCACCGGCGTCGCCGCCTCCGTGCGGGGCGTGATCCTCGACCCGTACGAGCGTGCCCTCGTCGGCACCGGCACCCGGCGCTGAACCGTGCGGCAGCGGGTGGCCGTCGCGGTGTGGCGAGTCATTCTCGCGGGCTCGCTCGTGTGCGGAATCGGGCTGCTGCCGTGGCTCACGCACACCGATCCGGCGTACACGGTCCTCAAGGCGCGGTCCGCCGAGCGTGAGCCGACGCCCCAGGTCCTCGCCGGCATCCGTGAGCAGCTCGGGCTCGACGGGGGGCCGACGCACGTACTCGCGCGGTGGCTCGGCGGGCTCCTGCGCGGTGACGCCGGGCGGTCGTGGATCTCCGGGAGCGACGTACTGCCCGAGGTGCTCCAGGCACTCGGGGTCTCCCTGCTGCTCATGGGCGTCGCACTGCTCGTCGCCGTCCTCACCGCCGGGATCGTCTGCGCCCGCACGCTGCGGCTGGGGGCACGGCGGGGGCTCGGTGGGCGGCGGAGCGGCGGGAGCCTGTCCGCAGTCCTCGCCTCGCTGCCCGAGTTCCTCGTCGCTTCCGTGCTCGCCACCGTCGTCGGGGTGCAGTGGGGGTGGCTGCCCGCACTGGGGTGGTACGGGCCCCAGTGGACCGTGCTGCCCGCGCTCGCCCTCGGGCTGCCCGCGGGCGCCGTGCTCGGCCGGCTGCTCGGCGATCTGCTGCCCGGTGCCTTCGGGGAGCCGTGGGCGCTGGCCGCCGCGGCCCGTGGGCTGACCGGGCGGTCCATCGCCCGCCAGGCCGTACGGCGCTGTGTGCCCGCGCTGCTGCCCAACCTCGGACTGTTCGTCGTCGGCCTGACCGGCGGAGCCGTCGCCGCCGAGCAGGTCTTCGACATTCCAGGGCTCGGGCGGAACACCCTCCAGGCCGCTCTCGCCCAGGACCTGCCCGTGCTCCAGGCCGGCACCCTCGCCCTCGTCCTTCTCGCCGCGTGCGCGACCGGGGTCACGCGCTTCACGGCCCGTCTGCTGACCGGGCCCGCCCTGCGGGACGGCGCCCTGCCCTCGCTGCACCGGCCCGCAGCGGCCGCCCGCGCGGTGCTTCCCCTCCTCTACGGTGGTGTCCTGCTCGCCGTCGTCGGGTCCGGGCTGGCCCGTGATCCGCTCACCCTCGACACCGGGCAGCGGCTGCGGGCTCCCTCCCTCCACCATCCCCTCGGTACCGACGCCCTCGGGCGCGACCTGCTCGCCCGCGTCGGCCACGGCGCGCTGGACACATTGCTGCTTGCCTCCGCCATCAGCGCCGCGGCGCTGCTCGCGGGCGTGCTCCTCGGGCTCGTGCCCCGGGTGTCCGCGCCACTCGTCGACACCGTCAACGCCGTCCCGCCCGTGCTCGTCGCGCTGCTCGTCACCGCCGCCGCCGGGAGCGGCGCGGCCACGCCCGCGCTCGCCGTGGGGGCCGTGGCCTGGGCGCCGCTCGCCACGCACACCTCCTCCCTGCTGCGCCAGGAACGCGCCACCCTGCACATCACCGCCACCGAGGGGCTGGGCGCGGGACGGGTGCATCTCCTCCGGTACGAGCTGTTGCCCGCCGTGCTGCCGCCGGTGCTCCGGCATGCCCTGCTGCGGCTGCCCGGGGTCGCCCTCGCGCTCGCCTCACTGGGATTCCTCGGGCTCGGCGCCCAGCCGCCGTCCCCCGAGTGGGGGCTGCTCCTCGCCGAGAACCAGCCCTACGCCGAGCGCGCCCCCTGGGCCGTCCTCGCGCCTGCCGCCGCCCTCGCCCTGCTCGGCGCGCTGGCCGTCAGCGCCGCGGGTGGACTGCGCCCGCCCCGGCGGCCATCCCCTCGTACCGTCCAGGAGGTCGAGCGGCGGCCCGTCGCCGAGGCGGAGAGGGAACCGGCCGGAGCCCGATGACATGACCTCCGCCTCCACCGTCCGGTCCGGGCAGGCGCCCGGCCGTCACACCGCCCCGTTCTCCCCGCTGCTCCGGCTGCTCATCCTCACCCAACTCGCCTTCAACCTCGGCTTCTTCGCCGTGCTGCCCTTCCTGGCCGAGCATCTGGGACAGTCCGTCGGCATGGCGGGGTGGCTGGTCGGACTCGTGCTCGGGCTGCGGACCTTCAGCCAGCAGGGGCTGTTCGTGGTCGGCGGGGCGCTGGCCGACCGGTACGGCGTCCGGCCCGTCGTCCTCGCCGGGTGCGTACTGCGGATCGCCGGGTTCGGGTGGCTCGGTTTCGCCGAGCGGACCTGGGCCGTCATCGGTGCCGTACTGCTCATCGGGTTCGCCGCCGCGCTCTTCTCGCCGGCCGTCGAGTCCGAGGTCGCCCGGCAGGCCGTCCTGTGGGAGCAGGAGGGGAACGGAGACCGGACCCGGGTGCTCGCGCTGTTCACCGTCGCCGGGCAGGCGGGGGCGTTCGTCGGGCCACTGCTGGGGGCGCTGCTGCTGGCCGTCGCCTTCCGTACGGCGTGCCTCGCCGGTGCCGGGGTGTTCGTGCTCGTCCTCGCCGGGCACGCGTGGCTGCTGCCGCAGCACATTCCCGGGCGGTCGCGTGTCCGGACCAGGGGTGGGGCACGGCTGCTGCTGCGCAACCGGCGCTTCCTCGCGCTGTGCTGCGCGTACGGCGCCTGTCTGCTCGCCTACAACCAGCTCTACCTCGCCCTGCCCGCCGAGGTCGAGCGGGCCGCCGGTTCGCGGGCGCCGCTGGCCTGGCTGTTCGCGCTGTCCTCGCTGCTCGTGGTGAGCGCGCAGTTGCCGGTGACCCGGTGGGCGGGACAGCGGCTGGCGCCGCGCCGGTCGATGGTGGCGGGGCTGGCGCTGATCGCCGTCGGGTTCACCGTCGTCGGGCTGACGCGGCCCGCCGGGTGGACGGGGGCGGGTGGGCTGGTGCCCGCCGCCGGGTTCGTCGTCCTGCTCACCCTCGGGCAGATGCTCGTCGCGCCGGTCGCCCGCGCCCGGGTGCCGGACCTCGCCGAGGACGGGCGGCTCGGGCTGTACACGGGGGCGTTGTCGTCGGTCTCCGGGGTCGTCGTGCTGGCAGGCAGTTCCGCGACCGGCCTGCTGCTGGACAGCGGGCTGCCGGTCGCCGTGCCGTGGCTCGCGCTGGCCGCCGTACCGCTGGCGGCGGCGGGGCTGCTGCCGCGTCGCGGATCGGGCGTCGGCTGACGCGTCGTCCCGCCACGCGTCACCCACCGGACGTCACTGGGGCACAAGTTCCCGCACCGCCGACCGGACGTGGGACTCCCCGTGCGGCCCTCCGTGGGTCTCCGCCTGATCCTGCGCGTGGGTCTCCGAGAGCGATGCCGTCACCCGCGACTCCCGCCACAGCCACACCACGTCCCGCCCGAACGACCACACCAGCAGGCCCAGCGCCAGCGCCACCACCCCGGCGTTCGCCACGCGCGGCAGCAGGTCGGCACCCGCCAGGAGCAGCAGTACGCCCTGGAGCGCGGCCACCGTCTTGCGGGCCGTGCTCGGCGGCAGCGGGGCGGTCAGCCACGGCCACACCCGGGCCGCGGCGACGAACACGTACCGCATGCCGCCGATCAGCAGCACCCACGGGCCCAGGTCCATCGCGACGTAGACGCTGAGCACCAGGATGAGGAACGCGTCGACCTCCATGTCGAAGCGGGCACCCAGCGGTGTGGACGTGCCGGTGCGGCGGGCGACCTTGCCGTCCACGCCGTCCAGGATCAGGGCCACGGCCGTCAGGCCGACGAGGAGAGCGACGGGCGGCGCGCTGCGGAAGGAGTCAGCGACCAGGGCGGTGACCCCGCCGACCAGCGTGGCCCTGCCGAGGGTGACCCGGTTGGCCGGGCCGAACGACGGCAGCCGGGAGCGGTGCAGGGCCAGGGAGAGCACCGCCCAGCTCGCGAACGCGAACACGAGGCCGGTCAGCCAGCCCGCCGTGCCCATCCCGATCGCGGTTCCGAGCAGCGACAGCAGCAGGATCTGCGCGCCCGCCCCCACCGCCGTCTCCTGCTGAACGGGCCTCGCGTCATACGCGTCGTACGTGTTGTTCAGGGCCACCGAACACCCTCCGGCCGTGTGACAGAGTCGATCGACGCCGCTACCTTGTGCGCGGCTGTGCATCCCTCGGTACGTGGGCGGCTTCCCGATCGTTCAGGAGGACATCCGATGACCCGCATGGCACGCGCGTTCTGGCTCGAAGCGCCAGGCCGGGGCGCGATCCGTGACGTGGAGCTGCCGGCGCCGGGCGTCGACGAGGTACTCGTGCGTACGCTCTTCACCGGCGTGAGCCGGGGCACCGAGACCCTCGTCTTCGGCGGCCGGGTGCCCGGGAACCAGTACGCGGCCATGCGCGCGCCGTTCCAGGAGGGCGACTTCCCCGGGCCGGTGAAGTACGGCTACCTCAACGTCGGCGTGGTGGAGGAGGGACCGGACGCCCTCGTCGGACGCACCGTCTTCTGCCTCTACCCGCACCAGACCCGGTACGTCGTCCCCGCCGCCGCCGTCACCCCGGTGCCGCCTCAGGTCCCCGCCGGGCGGGCCGTGCTGGCCGGCACCGTCGAGACCGCCGTCAACGCCCTGTGGGACGCGGCGCCGCTGGTCGGCGACCGGGTCACCGTGGTCGGCGGTGGCATGGTCGGCTGCTCGGTGGCCGCCCTGCTGGCCCGCTTCCCGGGCGTCCGCGTCGAGCTGGTCGACGCCGATCCGGCCCGGGCGAAGGTCGCCGAGGCACTCGGCGTCGGCTTCGCGTCCCCGGCCGACGCGGTCGGCGACCGCGATCTCGTCGTGCACGCCAGTGCGACGGAAGCGGGGCTCGCCCGGTCACTGGAACTGCTGCGGCCCGAAGGCACCGTCGTCGAGCTGAGCTGGTACGGCGACCGGCGCGTCGCCCTGCCGCTCGGCGAGGCCTTCCACTCCCGGCGTCTGACCCTGCGCGGCAGCCAGGTCGGCACCGTCTCCCCGGCCCGCGGCGCCACCCGCGGCTACACCGACCGGCTCGCCCTCGCCCTCGAACTGCTCGCCGACCCGGCGCTCGACGCGCTCGTCACCGGCGAGTCCGCGTTCGCCGAACTGCCGGACCTGATGCCGCGGTTGGCCTCCGGCGAGACACCCGCACTGTGCCACCGGATCCGCTACGACCCGCGGGACGGCCACACCGGCGTCTGACCTTGAGAAAAGACGTACCGGCCGCTGAACAAGGGAAGGCATCCAGCCGTAATAGACGGCACCCCGCGCAGCCATGGCGGGGGACCAGACGCGCCACACCTGGAGGGTCGCCCGTTGTTCAGCATCACCGTCCGCGATCACATCATGATCGCCCACAGCTTCCGCGGCGACGTCTTCGGGCCCGCGCAGCGCCTGCACGGAGCGACGTTCCTGGTGGACGCCACCTTCCGGCGCGAACAGCTCGACGAGGACAACATCGTCGTCGACATCGGACTGGCCACCCAGGAGCTGGGCGCCGTCGTGGGCGAGCTGAACTACCGCAACCTCGACAACGAACCCGACTTCGCCGGCGTCAACACCTCCACGGAGTTCCTGGCCAAGGTCATCGCCGACCGGCTCGCCGCGCGCGTGCACAAGGGCGCGCTCGGTGAGGGGGCCAGGGGTCTGGCCGGTCTCACCGTGACCCTGCACGAGTCGCACGTCGCCTGGGCGAGTTACGAGCGTGCGCTGTGACCGGCGCGTCAGTGGAAGCGACCACCGGTGCGACCGCCGGGCGCGCCCGGCTCACCTACGTCCCCGCACAGTCGTCCGCGCCGGCTCCGGCCCCGAGGAACGGGGGGATCGTCCCCATGTCCCTGCGCTCCGTGCACCTCGTCATGCCGGGCGGCGTCGACGACCCGGCCGCGCCCAGCGGCGGCAACGCCTACGACCGGCGGATACGCCTCGACCTGCCCGGCTTCGGCTGGCGGGTGCGCGGCCTGCCAGTGCCCGGCGACTGGCCCCGGCCGGACGACGCCGCCCGCGCGGAACTCGCGCGCCTTCTGCGCCGGTTGCCGGACGGTGCCGTCGTCCTCCTCGACGGCCTGGTCGCCTGCGGGGTGCCCGAGATCGTCGTTCCGGAGGCCGAGCGGCTGCGCATGGCCGTCCTCGTGCACCTTCCGCTCGGCGACGAGACCGGCCTCGAACCCGCCGTGGCCGCCGAACTGGACGCCCGCGAACGCACGGTGCTGCGTGCCGTCCCGGCCGTGGTCGCCACCAGCGACTGGGCGGTGCGCCGCCTCGTCTCCCACCACGGCCTCGACCCGGGCCGGGTCCACGTCGCCGCCCCCGGCGCCGACATCGCGCCCCTCGCGCCCGGCACCGACGGCGTCTCCCGGCTGGTGTGCGTCGCCGCGGTCACGCCCCGCAAGGGCCAGCACCGGCTGGTGGAGGCGCTGGCGGCGGTGACCGACCTGCCGTGGAACTGCGTGTGCGTCGGCGGACTCGGGCACGACCCCGCGTACGTCGACCGGCTGCGGTCGCTGATCGCCCGGCACGGTCTCGGGGAACGGCTGGTACTCGCCGGACCGCGGGCCGGGGCCGAGCTGGACGCCACCTACGCCACGGCCGACCTGATGGTCCTCACGTCGTACGCCGAGACGTACGGCATGGCGGTGACCGAGGCCCTCGCACGCGGCATCCCCGTGCTGGCCACGGACGTCGGCGGCCTCCCGGAGGCGGTCGGACGCGCGCCCGACGGCGGCGTGCCCGGCATCCTCGTCCCGCCGGAGGACCCCGTCGCCCTCGCCGCGGAGCTGCGCGGCTGGTTCGGCGAGGTGGACGTACGGCGCCGGCTGAAGGCCGCCGCCCGCGGCCGCCGCGCCGCCCTCAACGGCTGGGCGAGCACGGCCCAGAGCCTGGCCGGAGTTCTGCACCGGCTGTCGAGCGAACCGAGGAGGGCGGCATGAGCACGAGGAGGACGACCGCGCCGGCCCAGGGCGTCATCCCGGCCCAGCCCGGTCCGCAGGCCGCCCACGACTCCGCGAACGGCGCGATCCCCGGGGCTGGTCCCACCGGGCAGACCCCGGGCGGTCCCACCGGGCGCACCCCGGGCGGGCCTACCGGGCGCACCCCGGGCGGGCCTACCGGGCGTACCCCGGGCGGGCCTACCGGGCAGACCCCGGGCGGGCCTACCGGGCGCACCCCGGGCGGGCCTACCGGGCGCACTCCGGCCGGTCCCACCGGGGAGGCTCCGGGCGGGCCCACCGGGCAGGCTCCGGGCGGGCCCACCGGGCAGGCTCCGGGCGGGCCCGCAGGCCAGGGCACGGGCGGCCCCGCCGCACGGGCTGCCGACAGGCCCGGTGCGTGGCCGGGTGAGCAACCCGCCGAGCAGCGGGGCGAGCTGCCGGGCGAGCGCACCGCCTCGGGTGTCGTGGCCGCGCCGGGCGAGGACCGCGCGAACCGGCCCGCGAACCGGCCCGCCGAGCAGCTCACCGGCAGTCCCGAGCAGCTCACCGGCGGCCCCGGGCAGCTCACCGGCCGTCCCGGGCAGCCCCCTGCCGGGCGCGCGACCGTCCGCCTCCGGGAAGGGGCGGGGCAGGACCCGGAGCCACGGCCGGGCGCCGAGGCCGCGCAGGGCCCGGTCCCGGAGCATCCCGCCGACCCCCCGCGCTACGCCCCCGAGTGGCTGCGGCTGCGGGAGCCCGCCGACGCCGCCGCGCGGGCGCACGATCTGCTCGACCCGCTG
This sequence comes from Streptomyces sp. NPDC048392, assembly GCF_043200575.1. Lineage (NCBI taxonomy): Bacteria > Bacillati > Actinomycetota > Actinomycetes > Kitasatosporales > Streptomycetaceae > Streptomyces > Streptomyces sp. NPDC048392. The sequence goes on along the minus strand of NZ_JBICYB010000048.1, from coordinate 19,666 downwards.
CGGATCCGGCTCGCCAACCTGCCGGGGCGGGCGGACGGGCTGGTGGTGCACGACGTGGGCTGCGGCACCGGTTCGATGGGACGCTGGCTCGCCCCGCTGCTCGACGGACCCCAGCACTGGGTGCTGCACGACCGCGACCCCTACCTCCTGCACTTCGCCGCCGTCGCCGCCCCGCGCACCGCCGCCGACGGCAGCCGCGTGACCGTGGAGACGCGGCGCGGGGACCTCGCCCGCCTCACCCCGGACGCCCTGACCGGCGCCGCGCTGGTGACGGCGTCCGCGCTGCTCGACGTCCTCAGCACCGAGCAGGTCGGCAAGCTCGCCGCCGCCTGTGCCGCGGCCGGCTGCCCGGCGCTGCTGACCCTCTCGGTCGCCGGGCACGTCGACCTCGCCCCCGTACACCCCCTGGACGCCGAGATCACCGAGGCGTTCAACGACCACCAGCGCCGAACCGGCATGCTCGGTCCCGACGCGGTCACCGCGGCGGCCGAGGCGTTCGCCGAGCACGGCGTCACCGTACGGGCGCACCCCAGCCCCTGGCGGCTGGGCCCCGACGACGCCGGTCTCACGGCGCAGTGGCTGCGGGGCTGGGTCGGTGCGGCCGTCGAGCAGCGCCCGGAACTGCGGGAGCGGGCCGCCCGGTACCTGGACGAGCGCCTCGCGGCCTGCGCGGCGGGGGAGTTGCGTGTGGTCGTCCACCACACCGACCTGCTGGCGCTGTGCCGGCCGACGGGCGGGGCCCCGTGAGCGCACCGGCGGTGCCGACCGTGCCGGCGCGGGACCTGCCCACGGCCGCACGCCGAGACACTCCCGTCACCGCTGCCGCGACCCGCCGCCGTGCCGCCCTGCGCACCCACCTCGGCACCCTCGTCGGCACCGCCGTCCTCGCCGTGCTCCTGTGGCGGATGGGGACCGGCGCCTTCCTGGACGGGCTGCGCCGGATCGACGGGCCCAGCGTGCTCGCGGCCCTCGGGATCGGGCTGGTCACCACGGTGTTCAGCGCCTGGCGCTGGGCCCTGGTGGCGCGGGGACTGCGCATCCGGCTGCCGCTCGGAGCGGCCGTCGCCGACTACTACCGCGCCCTGTTCCTCAACGCCGCCCTCCCCGGCGGCGTCCTCGGCGACGTGCACCGCGCGGTGCGGCACGGGCGGAGCGCCGGTGACCTCGGGCGCGGCGTGCGGGCCGTCGTCCTCGAACGGGTCGCCGGGCAGCTCGCGTTGATCGGTGCCGGCGTCGCCGTGCTGCTCACGATGCCGTCCCCGGTGCTGACCGAGGCCCGGCACGTCGCACCGCCGGTGGCCCTGGCACTGCTCGGCGCGCTCGCCGTCGTCCTCGCCCTGCGCTTGAACCGGGCGCCCGCGCGCCGGGGGCGGGCCCTGCGGGCGACGCTCGGCGAGGCACGCCACGGGCTGCTGTCCCGGCGGAACCTGCTGGGCGTCGCGGTCTCCTCCGTCGTCGTGCTCGCCGGGCACCTCACGATGTTCGTGCTCGCCGCCCGGGTGGCCGGCAGCGGAGCCTCCGTCGCCGTGCTCACGCCGCTGGGCGTGCTGGCCCTGCTCGCCATGGGGGTGCCGCTGAACGTCGGCGGCTGGGGTCCCCGGGAGGGCGTCACCGCCTGGGCGTTCGGTGCGGCGGGGCTGGGCGCGGGCACGGGGCTCGGGGTGGCGGTGGTGTACGGCGTGCTCAGCCTCGTGGCGAGCCTGCCCGGCGTCGTCGTCCTCGTCGTCCGCCGGCGGGCGGAACCGCGGGGTGGCACCGTCCGGCAGGCCGGACCCCGAGCCCGCGCCGGTCGGCAGGCGGAACCGCGAGCCCGCGCCGGTCGGCAGGCGAACCCCGAGACCGCACCGTCCGGCAGGCGGAACCCCGAGCCCGCGCCGGCGAGTGTTCCGCGCCCTATGCGCGTTCGTCGTCGCCGGACACCGCGACCGTCGCCGCTGTCAGCAGTGCGAAGTATTCTCCGAAGGAATCCGCGAGGCTCGCCAGCAGTTCCTTCCCCTTTTCCGCCGATCCCAGTGAAGGACGCCCGATGACACCGGAATCGGTATAGGCGGACATACCGAGGGAGAGCAGATGACGCCGGTCGTCCGCGACGAAATCGGCGGCCTCGTAACCGGGCCGGACCGATTCGGGGTGCGCGTGCAGAAGAATGGAGGTCTCGATTTCCCCCGCGTGCATGTCGGTGAGCAGCGAGGTGGTCACGCCCGCCCGCTCCCGCGCCGCCTCCCAGTCCTCCGCGGCCGGGAACAGCGCCATCCGCTCACCGCGGGCGGAGGACTCCTGAACGACGTTGCCCAGCACGTAGTTGCCGCCGTGCCCGTTGACCACGACCAGGGCCTCGACACCCGAGCGGCGCAGGGAGTCCGCTATGTCCCGCACGACCGCGTGCAGGGTCACCGCGGAGATGCTCACGGTCCCGGGCCAGTCCGCGTGCTCGTGCGAGCAGCCGATCGTCACCGGCGGCAGCAGGTGCACCGGATACGCGGCGGCCAACTCCCGGGCGACGGCGCACGCGACGAGCGTGTCGGTCGCCAGCGGGAGGTAGGAGCCGTGCTGCTCGTAACTCCCCACCGGCAGCACCGCCACCTGCCGCGGCACTTCGGCACCCCGTTCGCGCACGTCCGCGCTCGTGTCCGCCGGCATCGGTGAAACATCCATTCGCGCACGGCCTTTCGTCTCCGTTGAGCAGTCTGTTGAGGAACGCGAGAATCATGACAGAAAAAATTGGTGTACTCGGCAAGAAAGCGTCACAGCGGTCGCAGCGCACGGACGTGGAACGCGTCGTGGTCACGCCGCTTCCCACCGTGTACGGGGAATTCCGGGCGTACGGCTATTTCGACCACGAGCGCGGCGACGAACAAGTGGCCCTGGTGCACGGCGATCCGGGCGCCGACGAGGTGCTGACCCGGCTGCACTCGGAGTGCCTCACCGGCGACGCGTTCGGCTCCCAGCACTGCGAGTGCGGCGCCCAACTCGCCACCGCACTGCGGCGGGTGGCCGACGCGGGCAGCGGGGTCGTGGTCTACCTGCGCGGCCACGAGGGGCGCGGCATCGGGCTGCTCGCCAAGCTGCGCGCGATGGCGCTGCAGGCCGAGGGGCTGGACACGGTGGAGGCGAACCTCGCCCTCGGCCTGCCCGTGGACGCCCGCGACTACGGAGTGGCCGCCCGCATCCTGGACGACCTCGGGGTGCGGTCCGTGCGCCTGATGTCCAACAACCCGCGCAAACGGGAGGCGCTGGTGCGGCACGGCATCCAGGTCGCCGAGCAGGTGCCGCTGCTGATACCGCCGTGCGAGAGCAACATCACCTATCTGCGCACCAAGCGGGAGCGGCTCGACCACCACCTGCCGCACCTCGACGCGGTGGCACACGTGTCGTCCTGACCACCGCGGCCCCCGAAAGGGGCCGCACCGGATCAGTCCGTGACGGCCTCGTGCACGAGCCGCTTCAGGTCCGGGTAGACCGTGTGCGAGGACCGGGGCCGCACCTGGGTCATGAACTGCACCGTCAGATCACGGCCCGGGTCGACCCAGAAGGTGGTCGTCGCCACCCCGCTCCAGCCGTACGTGCCCGGACCCGACGGCGCCTGAGTACGGCCGGGGTCGATCACCACGGAGACACCAAGGCCGAAGCCGACTCCGTCGTTGCCGGGCACGTCGTGCGCGGGGCGGCTGCCGAGGGCGCGCAGGTCGGCGCCGCCGGGGAGGTGGTTGCGGGTCATGAGGTCCACCGTCCCCGGGGCGAGCAGCCGGACTCCGTCGAGCGCGCCGCGGCGCCGCAGCAGTTCCGCGAAGCGGTGCACGTCGTACGCGGTGGAGACCAGGCCGCCGCTGCCCGACAGGAACCTCGGCCGGCCCCGCAGCGGCAACCCGGGGACCGGCTCGATGCCGCCGCTCTCCGTCTCGCCGTACAGCTCGGCCAGCCGGTCCGCCTGCTCGTCGGTGACGTGGAACCCGGTGTCGTTCATGCCGAGCGGCCCGAAGATCCGCTCGGCGCAGAACACGTCGAGCGGCTGACCGGACACCACCTCGACGAGCCGCCCCAGCACGTTGCTGGCCACCGAGTAGTTCCACTCGGTGCCCGGCTCGAACTGCAGGGGCAGGCTGGCGTACAGGTCGACCGTCCCGGCCAGGTCCGCCCCCGGCCGCACCGACGACTCGACGCCGGCCGCCCGGTACATCCCGTCGACGGGGTGGGAGTGGTAGAAACCGAACGTCAGCCCCGCGGTGTGGGTCATCAGATGCCGGACGAGCACCGGACCGGCGGCCGGCCGGGTGACGGCGTTGCCCGCGGCCCCCTCGACGTACACCCGCGGCTCGCCGAACGCGGGCAGGTACCGGTCCACGGGGTCGTCCAGCGCCAGCCGCCCCTCCTCCACCAGGGTCAGCACGGCCACGGACGTGACCGGCTTGGTCATGGAGTAGATCCGCCACAGCGTGTCGGCGGTCACCGGAAGCCCGGCCGCGACGTCCCGCAGGCCGTGGACGGTCAGATGGGCGACGCGCCCGCCGCGCGCGACGGCCACCAGGAATCCGGGCAGTGCGCCCTCCTCGACCTGCCGCGCGAAGTGCAGGTCGAGCCGGTCCAGCGCCTCGGGATCCAGCCCGGCCGCATCCGCGTCGACCTCCTGCCGCAGGGGTGGCGTCGCCATCGCTCTCCTCGGTCGTTCGTCCAAGACGCGTCCGGCATACCCCGCGGCCTCCTCGCCGGAACTCATGATCGGCCGATTTCGGCGGTGCGCGCCTCCAGGGCACGGAGTACCGCCACCATGTCCTCGCCGCCGTGCCCCAGGGACACCGTCTCCTCGAACAGGGCGTGGGAGGCGTCGAGGAGAGGAGAAGCGAGGCCGGTGGCGCGCGCCGCCTCGGCGATCAGGCGGTTGTTCTTCAGGACGTCCAAAGCCGCCGCCTGTGCGGTGAAGTCTCCGGCCAGCAGCTTCGGGGCCTTCATGCGGGAGACGGCACTGGCCATCGGGCCGGCGTCGAGAACGTCGAGGAACCGGCGCTGGTCGAGCCCGTGGCGCCCGGCGAAGTGGAACGCTTCGGTCAGGCCGGTCACCAGGGTGATCAGGAAGAGGTTCACGGCCAGCTTGGTCAGCAGCGCGTGCGGGGCCGGTCCGCAGACGAACGTCTCCCGGCACAGCGGGACCAGCACCGGCCGCACCTCCGCCACGGCGTTCTCCTCCCCGGCCAGCATCGCGACCAGTTCGCCGGTCTCCGCCGGGACCCGCGAGCCGGAGACCGGGGCCTCCACGTACCGCCCGCCCGCCGCCCGGACGTCGCTCTCCAGGCCGTGCGAGTACCCGGGCGACGTGGTGCCCATGTGGACGACCGTGCGACGCGCGACCCGGGAGGCGAACTCCGGGGTGCCCCGGCCCAGTACGGCGTCGATCGCCGGGCCGTCGGCCAGCATGAGGATCACCGGGTCCGCGCGGTCGAAGACCTCTGCCGGACTGCCGGCCACCTCGGCGCCGGCGGCGCGCAGGGGAGCGGCGCGGGCGGGGGTGCGGTTGAACACCACGAGGGGTGTGCCGGAGCGGGCCAGGCGCAGTGCCATCGGCTGACCCATGATTCCGAGACCGATGAAGCCGACGACCCGCATGACGCACCGTCCGTCCGGGTGGCGCGCCGCCACGTGCGGGGCGCGTTGGAAGGGGATATGACCGTCGTCATAGTAGCCCGGCTCGAGACGCCCGTCATAGAGTCGGCCCGGCGAGTGACGGCTCGGCGGGAGGTCGGTGATGGCAGCGTCCGGACGGGGGCCGCGGGAGCGGATGGTCTTCAGCGCCGCCCAGCTGATCCGGCGCGACGGTGTGGACGCCACGGGGATGCGGGACGTGGCCGCCCACGCCGGGGCTCCCCGGGGTTCGCTCCAGCACTACTTCCCGGGCGGCAAGGAACAGCTCGTCGGGGAGGCCCTCCTGTGGGCGGGACGGTACGCGGCCAAGCGGGTCGCGCGCTTCCTGGAGGGGATGGAACGTCCGACGCCGAGCGGCCTCTTCGGCGCGATGGTGGGGCAGTGGACCGACGAGTACGGTGCGGCCGGCTTCGCCGCCGGCTGCCCCGTGGCGGCGGCGACGGTGGACTGCGCCCGGAGCTCCGAGGCCACAAGGGAGGCGGCCGCCGACGCCTTCGCCACCTGGACGCGGCCGGTCGCGGGGGCGCTCGTCGGCATGGGCGTGCCCGAGGCGCGGTCCGGGCCGCTGGCCACGCTGATGATCAGTTCCCTCGAAGGGGCGGTCCTCATCGCCCGGGCCGAACACGATGTACGGGCCCTGACGACCGTCGCCCGCGAACTCGGCCCGCTCCTGGACGCCGCCGCCACCGGACCGTGAACCGGGGCGGCGGAGCGTCCGGAGGCCGCACGGCCGGCCAGCCGGGCGTGCGACAGGTCCAGCCGGCCGGGTATCCGCGCCCCGCGCAGCTCCAGTCGGCCGCGGACGTCCGCGTGCCGCATCAGCACATCGGCCTCGGCCGCCAGGGTCTCCGCCTGGAGTGCGGTGCCGTCCGGCCGGTCGAGCACCGCGTCGGTGAGGTTGACGGTCCCACTCACCCGGGCGCCGTTGAGCCGTACCTCGCCGCGGGCGTGCAGCCCCGGCGCCCACAGGTCGGCTCCCAGCACCGCCTGGTTCAGCTGGAGCACCGGCTCCTCGGCGTCGGGCGCGTGGATGCGCATGCCCTCCAGGTACACGCTGCCGGTGACCTCCGCGCCCCCGAGCCGCACCGTCCCGCCGAAGCGGGCCCGGGTCAGCCGCAGTACGCCCTCCGCCCGGACCGCGTGCGACACCAGCCCGGGCAGGACGGGACTCGCTCAGGTTCAGCTCGCGCAGCCGCGCCGCGTAGCACCTCGGTGCCTCGTCGAAGTGGCAGTGCCGCAGCCGCACGGGGTGGTCGACCGTCGCGTACCGCAGATCCAGCCGGCCGGTGACGCGGGCGCCGGCCAGGCTGAGCGCGGGCACCCGGCCGTCCTCCCGGGGGCCGTCCAGGAGCAGGGCCCGCACCACACGCGCGCGCACGGCCCGTTCCGGGCCACCCCAGTCGCCGCCGTCGGCGCGGAAGTCCACGGCCGTCCCCGAGGCGAACGCCCGCCGGACGAGCGCCTCGGCCGGTGTCAGGTCGTTGGTCTCCATCGCGGGGACTGCGACCCGAACCGGCCAGTCGCGTCAACGTGTTACCGCCCGCGGGACTACTTCTTCGCCGACTCCACGGCGTGCCCGCCGAACTGGTTGCGCAGCGCGGCGACCATCTTCATCTGCGGCGAGTCGTCCTGGCGGGACGCGAACCGCGCGAAGAGGGACGCCGTGATCGCGGGCAGCGGAACGGCGTTGTCGATGGCCGCCTCGACGGTCCAGCGGCCCTCGCCCGAGTCGTCCGCGTAGCCGCGCAGCTTGTCCAGGTGGTGGTCGTCGTCCAGGGCGCCGACGGCCAGTTCGAGGAGCCAGGAGCGGATCACCGTGCCCTCCTGCCAGGAGCGGAACACCTCGCGGACGTTGTCCACGGAGTCCACCTTCTCCAGCAGCTCCCAGCCCTCGGCGTAGGCCTGCATCATCGCGTACTCGATGCCGTTGTGGACCATCTTGGAGAAGTGCCCGGCACCGACCTTCCCCGCGTGGACGTAGCCGTAGGGGCCGTCGGGCTTGAGAGCGTCGAAGACCGGCTCGAGGTCCTCGACGGTCTCCTTCTCGCCGCCGACCATCAGGGCATAGCCGTTCTTCAGCCCCCACACGCCGCCCGACACACCCGCGTCGACGAAGTTGATGCCGCGCTTGCCGAGCTCCTCGGCGTGCCTCTCGTCGTCCGTCCAGCGGGAGTTGCCGCCGTCGATGACGGTGTCGCCGGGCTTGAGCAGGGTTGCCAGCTGGTCGATGACGTGCTGGGTGGCGCCGCCGGCCGGGACCATGACCCAGACCGCGCGGGGCCGCTCCAGCCGGTCGACCAGCTCGACCAGACTGTCGACGTCGGCCCGCTCGGGATTGGTGTCGTATCCGACGACGGTGTGGCCGGCGTTGCGCAGACGTTCGCGCATGTTGCCGCCCATCTTGCCGAGACCAACGAGACCGATCTGCATGTCAGTGCACTTCCTTCAGTTCACGGTAGGCGGCCACCAGCGCGGCCGTGGACGGATCGAGGCCGGGTACCTCCGTGCCCTCGGTGAGGGCCGGTTCGACGCGCTTGGCGAGGACCTTGCCGAGTTCGACGCCCCACTGGTCGAAGGAGTCGATGTTCCAGACGGCGCCCTGTACGAACACCTTGTGCTCGTACAGTGCGATCAGCTGGCCGAGGACGGAGGGGGTCAGCTCGGTGGCCAGGACGGTCGTGGTGGGGTGGTTGCCGTGGAACGTCTTGTGCGGGACGAGTTCCTCGGGCACGCCCTCGGCGCGCACCTCGTCCGGGGTCCTGCCGAAGGCGAGTGCCTGGGTCTGTGCGAAGCAGTTGGCCATCAGCAGGTCGTGCTGGGCCCTGAGTTCGTCGCTCAGCTCGGCCACGGGCCGGGCGAAGCCGATGAAGTCCGCCGGGATCAGCTTGGTGCCCTGGTGGATCAGCTGGTAGTAGGCGTGCTGTCCGTTGGTGCCCGGCGTGCCCCAGACCACGGGGCCGGTCTGCCATTCGACGGGGTTCCCGTCGCGGTCGACGGACTTGCCGTTGGACTCCATGTCGAGCTGCTGGAGGTAGGCCGTGAACTTCGACAGGTAGTGGCTGTACGGCAGGACGGCGTGGGACTGCGCGCCGAGGAAGTCGCCGTACCAGACGCCCAGCAGGCCCATCAGCAGGGGTGCGTTGGACTCGGCGGGAGCGTTGCGGAAGTGCTCGTCGACGATGCGGAAGCCGTCGAGCATCTCCCGGAAGCGGTCCGGGCCGATGGCGATCATCAGGGAGAGCCCGATCGCCGAGTCGAAGGAGTACCGGCCGCCGACCCAGTCCCAGAACTCGAACATGTTGGCCGTGTCGATGCCGAACGCGGCGACCTTCCCGGCGTTGGTGGACAGCGCCACGAAGTGCCTGGCGACCGCCTTCTCCTCGCCGCCCAGGCCGTCCAGCAGCCAGGAGCGCGCCGAGGTGGCGTTGGTGATCGTCTCGATGGTGGTGAAGGTCTTGGAGGCGATGACGAACAGCGTCTCGGCCGGGTCCAGGCCGCGGACCGCCTCGTGCAGGTCGGCGCCGTCCACGTTGGAGACGAAGCGGAAGGTGAGCGAGCGGTCGGTGAAGGCCCGCAGTGCCTCGTACGCCATCGCGGGGCCCAGGTCGGAGCCGCCGATGCCGATGTTGACGACGTTGCGGATGCGCTTGCCGGTGTGGCCGGTCCACTCTCCGGAGCGGACCCGGTCGGCGAAGCCGGCCATCCTGTCGAGCACGGCGTGCACCCCGGGGACGACGTTCTCGCCGTCGACCTCGACCACGGCGTCCCGCGGGGCGCGCAGCGCGGTGTGCAGGACGGCCCGGTCCTCGGTGAGGTTGATCCGCTCACCGCGGAACATGGCGTCGCGCAACCCGAACACGTCGGTGGCGGCGGCCAGCTCCCGGAGCAGCGCCAGCGTTTCGTCGGTGACGAGGTTCTTCGCGTAGTCGACGCGCAGGTCACCGACGCGCACGACGTACCGCTCCGCCCGCCCGGGGTCCTGGGCGAACAGCTCGCGCAGCCGCACCTCGCCGAGCTGCTCGCGGTGTTCGGCCAGCGCGGCCCATTCCGGCCGCCGGTTGAGCTTCGGGGTGTCAGACATGAACAGGAGTCTCCTTGTCGGCCACGCCCCGCAGGGCGATGGCGTACATCTCGTCGGCGTCGAGGCGCCTGAGCTCCTCGGCGATGAGTTCGGAAGTGGGGCGCACCTTCAGCGCCAGGGAGCGCGGCGGCTGACCGGGCAGGGTCATCGTGGCGAGCGGTCCCTCGGGCCGGTCGATGACGATCTCGCCGTTCGCCGTGCCGAGACGGACCGCGGTGACGACCGGCCCGTCGGTGATCACCCGGTCGACCCGGACGGCCAGCCGGGCCTCCAGCCAGCGGGCCAGCAGCTCGGCGGCCGGGTTGTCCGCCTCGGCCTCCACGACCGCGGAGGTCACCGGCACCCGGGCCTGGTCCAGGGCGGCGGCCAGCATGGAGCGCCACAGCGTCAGCCGGGTCCAGGCGAGGTCGGTGTCGCCGGGCGCGTAGGCGCGGACCCGGCGCTCCAGGACCTCCATGGGCCGCTCGACCGAGTAGAGGTCGGTGATCCGGCGCTGGGCCAGCGCGCCCAGCGGGTCCTTCGCGGGGTCGTCCGGCGCCTGGACCGGCCACCAGACGACGACCGGCGCGTCCGGCAGCAGCAGGGGCAGGACCACCGAGTCGGCGTGCTCGGACACCTCCCCGTACATGCGCAGGACGACGGTCTCCCCGGTGCCGGCCTCGGAGCCGACCCGGACCTCGGCGTCGAGGTGCGAGCGGGTGCGGTCGCGCAGGTTGCGGGGGTGCCGCTTGATGACGACCAGCGTGCGCGAGGGATGCTCGTGCGAGGCCTCCTCGCCGGCCTTGACCGCGTCGTAGGCGTTCTCCTCGTCCGTGACGATCACCAGCGTGAGCACCATGCCCACGGCCGGGGTGCCGATGGCCCGGCGGCCCTGCACCAGTGCCTTGTTGATCTTGCTTGCCGTGGTGTCGGTCAGGTCGATCCTCATGGCCTGCGCCAGCTCCGTCCGTCTCGTGCGAGCATCTCGTCGGCTTCCCGCGGCCCCCAGCCGCCCGACGCGTACTGGGCGGGCTTGTCGTGCGAGGCCCAGTACTCCTCGATCGGGTCGAGGATCCGCCAGGACTCTTCCACTTCCTGGTGGCGCGGGAACAGGTTGGCGTCACCCAGAAGGACGTCCAGGATCAGCCGTTCGTACGCCTCCGGGCTGGACTCCGTGAAGGACTCGCCGTAGGCGAAGTCCATGGACACGTCCCGGATCTCCATCGACGTGCCCGGCACCTTGGAGCCGAACCGGACCGTCATGCCCTCGTCGGGCTGGACGCGGATGACGATCGCGTTCTCGCCCAGCTCCTCCGTCGCGGTGGAGTCGAAGGGGGAGTGCGGGGCCCGCTGGAAGACGACGGCGATCTCCGTGACCCGGCGGCCGAGGCGCTTGCCGGTGCGCAGGTAGAAGGGCACGCCCGCCCAGCGGCGGTTGTCGATGCCCAGCTTGATCGCCGCGTAGGTGTCGGTGGTGGAGGCCGGGTCGATGCCCTCCTCCTCCAGGTAGCCGGGCACCTGCGCGCCACCCTGCCAGCCGCCCGTGTACTGACCGCGCACCGTGTGCTCGCCCAGCTCCTCCGGCAGCCGCACGGCCCGCAGCACCTTGAGCTTCTCGGTGAGCAGCGAGCGCGCGTCGAAGGAGGCGGGCTCCTCCATCGCGGTCAGCGCGAGCAGCTGGAGCAGGTGGTTCTGGATGACGTCACGGGCGGCGCCGATGCCGTCGTAGTAACCGGCGCGGCCGCCGATGCCGATGTCCTCGGCCATCGTGATCTGGATGTGGTCCACGTAGGAGCGGTTCCAGATCGGTTCGTACATCTGGTTGGCGAAGCGCAGCGCCAGGATGTTCTGGACCGTCTCCTTGCCCAGGTAGTGGTCGATGCGGAAGACCTGCTCCGGGTCGAACACCTCGTGGACCAGCGCGTTCAGGTCACGGGCGCTGTCCAGGTCGTGCCCGAACGGCTTCTCGATGACCGCGCGGCGCCAGGCACCCTCCGGGGCGTCCGCCAGCCCGTGCTTCTTGAGCTGCTGCACGACCTTCGGGAAGAACTTCGGCGGTACGGAGAGGTAGAAGGCGTAGTTGCCGCTGGTGCCGCGCGAGGCGTCCAGCTCCCCGACCGCCTTGCGCAGCTGCTCGAAGGCGTTGTCGTCGCCGAAGTCGCCGGGGACGAACCGCATGCCCTCGGAGAGCTGCTGCCAGACCTCCTCGCGGAACGGCGTGCGCGCGTGCTCCTTGACCGCGTCGTGCACGACCTGGGCGAAGTCCTGGTCCTCCCACTCCCGGCGGGCGAACCCGACCAGCGAGAAGCCCGGCGGCAGCAGACCGCGGTTGGCCAGGTCGTACACGGCCGGCATCAGCTTGCGTCGGGACAGGTCGCCGGTGACACCGAAGATGACCAGCCCGGAGGGGCCCGCGATACGGGGCAGGCGGCGGTCCTGGGGATCGCGCAGGGGGTTGCTCCAGTCGAGCGGTGCCACCGGCCCGGCGGCCTTCCCGCCCGCGTCCCCGCTTCTCGTCCTCTTGGCGGCGCGGGCCGTCCCGGTCCTCTTGGCGTTCCGGGGGGCCTTCGACGGCCCGGCCGCCTTCGCCGTCCGTGCGGCGCGGGCCTTCTCGGCCTCCTCCGCGTGCAGCGGACCCGCCGCCTCCTGGGCCGTCCGGGCTTCTCCGGCTTCCTTCGTAGCCTTGGTCTCCTGGACCGTCGTAGCGGGAAGCTCCTTGCTCATTCCCCGTCAACTCCCTTGCTGTTGAGGGACTTCGTCACGGCGCCCGGCAGGTCCTGCCAGGCCGCCTCGAACTTCGCCACGCCCTCCTGCTCCAACTGCTCCACCACCTGGTCGCACGAGATGCCGAGCCGCTCCACCGCCGCGAGGCCGGCCCGGGCCCGGGCGTACTCGCCGGTGACCGTGTCACCCCCCACGTCGCCGTGATCGGCGGCGGCGTCCAGGGTGGCCTCCGGCATCGTGTTCACGGTGCCGGGAGCGACCAGCTCCTCCACGTACAGAGTGTCCCGGAATGCCGGGCCCTTCACCCCGGTGGATGCCCGCAGAGGGCGCCGGGGGCGGGCGCGCGCCCCCGCGAGGGCGGTGAAGCGGTCACCCGCGAAGGCCTTCCCGTGCGCCTCGTAGGCCAGCCGCGCGTCGGTCACAGTGATCATCTTCTCTTTCTGCGGGTCGGGTCGAGGTCGTGCCGGGGTCGGGTCGACGTCGGACCGGGTCCCGACCGGCGCGGCGTCCGGCGGGCTCAGCCACGGACGGCGGCCAGGGATTCCCGGGCGGCGGCGACGACGTGCTCGGCCGTGAAGCCGAACTCGGTGAACAGGACCTCGGCGTCGGCGGAGGCGCCGAAGTGCTCCAGGGAGACGATGCGCCCCGCGTCCCCGGTGAACCGGTGCCAGGTCAGGCCGATGCCGGCCTCCACGGCCACCCGGGCCCGCACCGCGGGCGGCAGCACGCTCTCGCGGTACTCGCGCGGCTGCTCCTCGAACCACTCCACGGACGGCATCGACACGACACGCGTGGCGGTGCCCTCGGCCTCCAGCGTCTCCCGCGCGGCCACCGCGAGCCGTACCTCCGAGCCGGTGGCGATCAGGACGACCTCCGGGGCGCCGGTGGAGGCGTCGGCGAGCACGTACCCGCCGCGCGCCGCGTCCGGGTTCGCCTCGCGGACCGGTACGCCCTGGCGGGTGAGGGCGAGGCCGTGCGGCGCCGGGTGGGTGGAGTGCCGCCGGAGGATCTCGGCCCACACGGTCGCGGTCTCGTTGGCGTCGGCCGGGCGGACGACGTTGAGGCCGGGGATGGCGCGCAGGGCGGCGAGGTGCTCGACCGGCTGGTGGGTGGGGCCGTCCTCCCCGAGGCCGATGGAGTCGTGCGTCCAGACGTAGGTCACCGGCAGCTGCATCAGCGCGGACATGCGGACCGCGTTGCGCATGTAGTCGGAGAAGACCAGGAAGGTCCCGCCGTAGACGCGGGTGTTGCCGTGCAGCGCGACGCCGTTCATCTCCGCGGCCATCGAGAACTCGCGGATGCCGAAGTGCACGGTGCGGCCGTACGGGTCGGCCCCCGGCAGCGGGTTGCCCTCGGGGAGGAAGGAGCTGGTCTTGTCGATGGTGGTGTTGTTGGACCCGGCCAGGTCCGCGGAGCCGCCCCACAGTTCGGGCAGCACCGGGCCGAGGGCCTGGAGGACCTTGCCGGAGGCGGCGCGGGTGGCGACGGACCTGCCGGTCTCGAAGACCGGCAGGGCGTCCTCCCAGCCCTCGGGCAGCCGGCCGGCGACCACCCGGTCGAACAGCGTCGCGCGCTCGGGGGCGGCGTCGCGCCAGGCGGCGATCCGCTTGTCCCAGGCGGCGTGCGCCTCGGCGCCGCGGTCCAGGGCCGCGCGGGTGTGGGCGAGGACCTCGCCCTCCACCTGGAAGGACTTCTCCGGGTCGAAGCCGAGGAAGCGCTTGGTGGCGGCGACCTCCTCCTCGCCGAGGGCGGAGCCGTGGGAGGCCCCGGTGTTCCGGGCGTTCGGGGCGGGCCAGGCGATGATCGTGCGCATGGCGATGATGGACGGACGCCCGGTCTCCGCCTTGGCGGCCGTCAGCGCCGTGTACAGCGCGTGCACGTCGACGTCGCCGTCCTCGGCGGGCTCGACGCGCTGCACGTGCCAGCCGTAGGCCTCGTAGCGCTTCGGCACGTCCTCGGAGAAGGCGGTCGCGGTGTCGCCCTCGATGGAGATGTGGTTGTCGTCGTAGAGGAGGACGAGATTGCCCAGCCGCTGGTGACCGGCCATGGACGAGGCCTCGGCGGACACGCCCTCCTGGAGGTCGCCGTCGGAGACGATCGCCCAGACCGTGTGGTCGAAGGGCGACGCGCCCTCGGGCGCCTCGGGGTCGAACAGGCCCCGCTCGTAGCGGGCTGCCATCGCCATGCCCACGGCATTGGCCACGCCCTGGCCCAGCGGGCCGGTGGTGGTCTCCACGCCCGCCGTGTGCCCGTACTCGGGGTGCCCGGGTGTCTTCGAGCCGTGGGTGCGGAAGGCCTTGAGGTCGTCCAGCTCCACCTCGTAGCCGGCGAGGTGGAGCTGGGTGTAGAGGGTCAGTGACGTGTGCCCGGGGGAGAGGACGAAGCGGTCACGGCCGGTCCACTCCGGGTCGGCGGGGTCGTGACGCATCACCTTCTGAAAGATCGTGTACGCCGCCGGGGCGAGGGCCATCGCCGTGCCCGGATGACCGTTCCCCACCTTCTGCACGGCGTCGGCCGCGAGGACTCGGGCGGTGTCCACGGCACGCCGGTCGAGTTCGGTCCATTCGAAGCGGTCCGCGCTGTCCGTTGTCCGCGTGCTCATCTTCAAGAAATCCTCGATCGGAGCGTAGGAATTGGCCTGACGTGTTCAAACTTAAAAGTCTGACTTTTGAGAGGGAAGGTCGCCCTGTGCCAGCCTGTGGTGAAACTGGGACACGCCCCGGCCCCGGGGCGCACGGTGGGACGGCGCGAGAAGGACATGGCGGACGAAAGCATTCAAGACGGCGGCGGCAGAAGCGGTGACGGGATCAGAACGTTCCCCTTCCCGGTCGATCTCAGCCTCCTCGGTGTCGGCGTACAGGTCGGTCCCATGGGGACCGGCCGTACCTGGCACGCGCAGGCCCCGCTGCACCGCGTGCACCGCATCGACTTCC
This sequence comes from Streptomyces sp. NPDC048392, assembly GCF_043200575.1. Taxonomy (NCBI): domain Bacteria; kingdom Bacillati; phylum Actinomycetota; class Actinomycetes; order Kitasatosporales; family Streptomycetaceae; genus Streptomyces; species Streptomyces sp. NPDC048392. The sequence goes on along the minus strand of NZ_JBICYB010000048.1, from coordinate 4,315 downwards.
ACATCGTCATGCTCTTCACCGGCGGGCCGGTCCGTCACATGATCGACTTCGCCGAGTACGAGGCGTCGGCCGGCGATCTGCTGTGGATCCGTCCCGGCCAGGTCCACCGCTTCTCGCCGCAGAGCGAGTACCGCGGAACCGTGCTCACCATGCAGCCCGGCTTTCTGCCCCGCGCCACCGTCGAGGCCACCGGCCTCTACCGCTACGACCTCACGCCCCTGCTCCGCCCCGACGAGGCACGGCTCGCCGGTCTGACGGCCGGGCTCGACCAGTTGCGGCGCGAGTACGAGGACGCCACCACCCTGCCGCCGAGCCTGCACACCGCGGTCCTGCGGCACACGCTGTCCGCGTTCCTGCTGCGTCTGGCGCACCTGGCCGCCGGTTCGGCCCGGGAAACGCGGGAGGGGCGGGGCGACGCGCCGGGCGACAGCACCTTCGCTCTCTTCCGGGACGCGGTCGAGCGGGGCTTCGCCACCAATCACAGCGTCAGCGCCTACGCCGACGCGCTGGGTTACTCCCGCCGTACCCTCGTCCGCGCGGTGCGCGCCGCCACCGGTGAGACGCCCAAGGGCTTCATCGACAAGCGCGTCGTCCTGGAGGCCAAGCGGCTCCTCGCCCACACCGACATGCCGATCGGCCGGGTCGGCGCGGCGGTCGGCTTCCCGGACGCGGCGAACTTCTCCAAGTTCTTCCAGCAGCACACGGACCAGACCCCGGCGGCCTTCCGGACGGAGCTGCGCTGACCGGCCCCTTGCCGGTTCCGTCGTGGCCCCCGCTCGGGGGCAACGGGCCACGACGAAGGGGCTCCACGCGCGCGCGGAGCCCCTTCGCCCTCCTGTGGGGGGCCGTTGCCGACCGCTTCCTCAGCGGCCGAAGCCGAACCAGTTCACGTTCACGAAGTCGGCGGGCTGGCCACTGGTGAAGGTCAGGTACACGTCGTGCGTGCCCGTCACCGACGCGATGTTCGCCGGGACGGTCCGCCACGACTGCCAGCCGCCGGTGTTGCCCACGGCGAAGCTGCCGACCGGCGTACTGGTGCGGCTGTCCAGGCGCACCTCGACCAGACCGCTGACGCCGGCCGCCGCGCCGCTCGCCACCCGGGCCTTGAACTGGGTCGCCGCGCCCGAGCCGAACTTCACGCCCTTGTACTGCGCCCAGTCGCCGTTCGCCAGGGCGCCGAGGTTGCTCCCGCCGCCCGAGTCCGAGCTGCCCTCGGTCATGGTGCCGGACTGGGCGTCGTACGACTCGGCCTCGATGGTGCCGTACGCGTCGCGGTCACCGCCGGTCGGCGGCGGCGTGGTACCGCCCCCACCCGCCGACAGCACCTGGACGTAGTCCACGAGCATGGAGTGGCCGGGCTGGGTGCCGCCGTCCGGGCCGCCGCCGAAGGCGTCCGGGAAGCCGCCGCCCATCGCGACGTTGAGGATGATGAAGTAGCCGTGGTCGGTGGCGTTCGCCCACGTGGCCGCGTCGACCTGGTCGGCGCGGACGGTGTGGAAGTTGTTGCCGTCGACGTAGAAGCGGATCTCCTCGACGCTCGTCGAGCGGTCCCACTCCACCCGGTAGGTGTGGAAGCCCGCCTGGCAGGTGGCGCCGGGACACGGGGCGTTGCCGCCGATGCCGCTGGTCTCGTTGCAGGGGCCGCCGGGTGAGGTGCCGCAGTGCAGCGTGGACCAGACCGTGTTGAGGCCCTGGGTGTTCTCCATGATGTCGATCTCGCCGACCGCGGGCCAGTTCCAGTAGTTGCCCCGGTAGGGCGAGCCGAGCATCCAGAACGCCGGCCAGTAGCCCTTGGCGGCGGACCCGGTGACGTTCGGGACCTGGATACGGGCCTCCACGCGCAGCTTGCCGCCCGCCGGGGGCTCGAAGTCGGCGCGCCTGGTCTCGACGCGGCCCGAGGTCCAGTTGCCGGCGCCGTCGCGCCGCGGGGTGATGCGCAGATTGCCGCTGCCGTCCAGTGAGACGTTGTTCGTGGACGACGTCATCGTCTCGATCTCGCCGGTGCCCCAGTTGGCGGGGCCGCCGGGGTACGAGGTCCCGGTCGCGTACTGCCAGTCGGAGGTGTTCACGCCGGACCCGGCCGCGCCGTCGAAGTCGTCGGCGAAGACCTGTGTCCAGCCGGACGGGGGCGGGGGCACGGTGGCGCCCGCGGTCGGTCCCGTCACGGCGAGCGCGGCCGCGGCGAGGCCGAACGCGCCGACGGCGGCCACCAGCGCCCGGCGCAGCGGCCGGCGTCCGGGCGGGTTGCCGGATGTGTCTCTCATGTGGGGGTCGCCTCTCATGTGCGGGAGTGGGAAGCGGTACGCCGAGCGCGCTCCTGGGAGTTTTGAGAGCGCTCTCAGAGTGCCGCCAATGTGCTCTCGGTCGCCGTCGCCGTCAAGAGGTGAAGCCGAGAAAGTCCTTGCCGCGCCGGGGAGTTCAGCCCGTGAACGCCAGGAACGTCACGAAAGTGCCTGGCGTGCGCGTACGCGTGTTCCGGCCCGCGCCGGCCGCCCCCCGGCTCCGTCCCCCGGTGCCCCGGCGTGCCGCGGGTCGCGGTGGAGCCTGGGTGACCGCCTCCCCGGGCACCCCGAACCCCGCTTGTGCGCCCGGCGCCATCGCTTCGCCGCCCGCCGGGGTGCCCGCCGGGCCCGGGACAGGGGCCGGTGCGGGCAAGCGGACCGCCGTCGCGCACGCCGGGACCTGGTGGGCCGGCGGGCCGGTGGCCGGTGAGGCGCCGGCGAGGGCGTGCCATGATCGGCGCCAGGCGGGAAAGCGCGGCTCGGCGACGGAAGGGTGCGGGTGTGAGGCTGACGATGGTGGGCGGCGGCGGATTCCGCGTGCCGCTCGTGTACGGGGCGCTCCTCCGGGACCGGGCCGAGGGACGCGTGACCCAGGTCGTGCTGCACGACCTGGACGCGGCCCGGCTGACGGCGGTGACCCGGGTGCTGGCCGAGCAGGCGGCCGGGGTGCCCGACGCGCCGCGGGTGACCGCGACGACCGACCTGGACGAGGCGCTGCGCGGCGCCGACTTCGTGTTCTCCGCGATCCGCGTCGGCGGCCTGCAGGGACGTGCCGACGACGAACGGGTGGCGCTCGCCGAGGGCGTCCTCGGCCAGGAGACGGTCGGGGCGGGCGGCATCGCGTACGGACTGCGCACCGTCCCGGTCGCCGTCGACATCGCGCGACGGGTGGCGCGGCTCGCGCCGGACGCCTGGGTCATCAACTTCACCAACCCGGCCGGCCTGGTCACCGAGGCCATGTCCCGGCACCTCGGCGACCGTGTCATCGGCATCTGCGACTCGCCGGCCGGTCTCGGCCGCCGCGTCGCACGGGTGCTGGGCGCCGACCCGGACCGGGCGTGGATCGACTACGTGGGTCTCAACCACCTCGGCTGGCTGCGCGGCCTGCGGGTCGACGGACGCGACGAGCTGCCGCGGCTGCTCGCCGACCCGGCGCTGCTCGGCTCCTTCGAGGAGGGCCGGCTCTTCGGCCCCGCATGGCTGCGCTCCCTCGGCGCGATCCCCAACGAGTACCTGCACTACTACTACTTCAACCGGGAGACCGTCCGCGCCTACCAGGAGGCCGACCGCACCCGCGGCGCGTTCCTGCGCGACCAGCAGGGCCGCTTCTACGACGAGACGCGCGACCCCGGCACCCCGGCCCTGGCGGCCTGGGACCGCGCCCGCGCAGAACGCGAGGCCACCTACATGGCCGAGAACCGCGAGACGGCGGGCGCGGGCGAGCGTGAGGCCGACGACCTGTCCGGCGGCTACGAGAAGGTGGCGCTGGCCCTGATGCGTGCCGTCGCCCGCGACGAACGCGCGACCCTGATCCTCAACGTCCGCAACCGCGGCACGCTGTCCGTCCTCGATCCCGAGGCGGTGATCGAAGTCCCCTGCCTGGTCGACGCGAACGGGGCCCACCCGGTGGCCGTGGACCCGCTGCCGGGCCACGCCACGGGTCTGGTCTGTGCCGTCAAGGCCGTCGAACGCGAGATCCTGACCGCGGCGGGTACCGGCTCCCGCGCGGCGGCGGTACGCGCCTTCGCCCTGCACCCGCTCGTCGACTCGGTCGACGTCGCCCGCCGCCTCGTCGACGCCTACACGGCGGTGCACCCGGGGCTGGCGTATCTCGGGTGAACCGGGGCGCCGGGGCGCCGTGTCCTACGCGGGAGCGCCGGCCGCCGGGTCCGCCGCGTGGGCACCCACCCGACGGGCGGCCGGCGGGGGGGGGGGGGCCCCGGGGGGGGCCCCCCCCCCCCCCCGGCCCGGGGGGGGGGGGGGGGGGGGGGCGGGGGGGCGGGGGGGGGGGGGGCCCCCCCGCGCCCGGGGCC
>NZ_JBICYB010000047.1:0-32092 GCF_043200575.1 Streptomyces sp. NPDC048392 | reverse complement strand
AACAACCCCTCAACGCCCACAAGTCCGGCACCATCAAGGGCCTCGACGCACACATCGGCGCGTCCCTCACCTCCGGCGCCACCATCTGCGACATCACGGACTGAGGACACCCGCACGACATGACGGGGGCGCCCGGCGGACCGCAGTGAACGGTCCGCCGGACGCCCCCGTCATCACACGGGAGAGACGACCGTCACCGCGCTGCGACGACCGGCCACAGCCGACGCGGACCGTACGACGACCAGCGCCGACGCGGAGCGTAGAACGGCAGTCCGGGCGGCGCGTACGACGGCTAGCGGCGGCGCATGTCGGCGACCCGCGCCCGTTCCGCCCCGCCGTTCTGCTCGCCCAGGGCGGTGGCCGACCGCAGCCCCGCCGCCGCGCCCGGAACCTGACGGCGCGGCCCCGGAAGCGGCACGTCCCGGCGCTGCTGACGCGCCGGGACGGAATCACCCCCCGAGCCCCCCGGCGCCCCGGTGCCGTTCGCCGCGCCCCCTGACGCCCCGGCCACGGCGATCTGCACGCCCTGGTCGGCCAGGGCCTGGAGTTCGGTGGCGGCGCGGTCGTCGTGGGCCGGCGACTCGTCGGTGACCAGGCGGGTGATGACGTCCGTGGGCACGGTCTGGAACATGGTGTCCGTACCCAGCTTGGAGTGGTCGGCGAGGACGACGACCTCGGCGGCGGCCTGCACCAGCGCACGGTCGACGGATGCCGAGAGCATGTTGGAGGTGGACAGCCCCCGCTCGGCCGTCAGCCCGCTCCCGGACAGGAACGCCTTGGACACCCGCAGCCCTTGCAGGGACTGCTCGGCACCCGACCCGACGAGGGCGTAGTTGGACCCCCGCAGCGTGCCGCCGGTCATCACGACCTCGACCCGGTTGGCGTGGGCGAGGGCCTGGGCCACGAGCAGCGAGTTGGTGACGACGGTCAGCCCGGGCACCCGCGCGAGCCGGCGCGCCAGCTCCTGCGTGGTGGTCCCGGCCCCCACCACGATGGCCTCGCCCTCTTCGACGAAACCCGCGGCGAGATCGGCGATGGCCGTCTTCTCGGCGGTCGCGAGATGGGACTTCTGCGGGAAGCCGGACTCTCGCGTGAATCCGCCCGGCAATACCGCACCGCCGTGCCGGCGGTCGAGGAGTCCTTCTGCCTCCAGTGCGCGCACGTCCCGCCGTACGGTCACTTCGGAGGTCTGGACGACGCGGGCGAGCTCACGGAGCGACACGGCCCCGTTCGCTCGCACCATTTCGAGGATCAATTGGCGACGTTCTGCAGCGAACACGAAACTGACAGTAACCCCAACGACCGTCTGCTTTCAGCAGTATGCGCCGAATAACAGAAGTTGTTCGCAGGCCAGCACCGGAAGTGGTATACGCGCCTAGTCCGGCCGCCTATGCCGTACGCACGCTCCGCAACTCCCCGTGACCAGCGGGGAGTCGTTTCCGGCCGGGGCCGGGATCGGGGGCGGGGCCGGGATCGGGGGCGGGGCCGGGGGCGCCACGACGGCTAGCCCTCGCCACCGGCCTTCCGCGTGTGCAACTGCCGCGCCACCTCGGCGATCGATCCCGAGAGCGAGGGGTACACGGTGAAGGCGTTGGCGATCTGCTCGACCGTCAGGTTGTTGTCGACCGCGATCGAGATGGGATGGATGAGCTCCGAGGCGCGCGGGGCCACCACGACACCGCCCACCACGATCTCGGTACCGGGCCGGCAGAAGATCTTGACGAAACCGTCCCGGATGCCCTGCATCTTGGCGCGCGGGTTGCGCAGCAGCGGCAGCTTCACCACCCGGGCGTCGATCTTGCCGGCGTCGACGTCGGCCTGCGAGTAGCCGACGGTGGCGATCTCGGGGTCGGTGAAGACGTTGGCGGAGACGGTCTTGAGGTTCAGCGGAGTGACCGCGTCCCCGAGGAAGTGGTACATGGCGATCCGCCCCTGCATCGCCGCCACCGAAGCCAGCGCGAAGACGCCGGTGACATCACCGGCGGCGTACACACCGGGCGCCGAGGTCCGCGAGACCCGGTCGGTCCGGATGTGCCCGGAGTCCTTGAGCCTGACCCCGGCCTCTTCGAGACCCATCCCCTCGGTGTTGGGAATGGCGCCGACGGCCACCAGGCAGTGCGACCCGGTGATCACCCGCCCGTCCGACAGCGTCACCTCGACCCGGTCGCCCACCCGTTTGGCGGACTGGGCCCGGGACCGGGACATGACGTTCATGCCACGCCGCCGGAAGACGTCCTCCAGCACGGCCGCCGCGTCCGGGTCCTCACCGGGCAGCACCCGGTCCCGCGACGACACGAGCGTCACACGCGACCCCAGGGCCTGATAGGCACCGGCGAACTCGGCACCGGTGACACCCGAGCCGACCACGATCAGCTCCTCGGGCAGCTCGTCCAGGTCGTACACCTGGGTCCAGTTCAGGATGCGCTCACCGTCGGGCCGCGCGTCCGGCAGCTCCCGCGGATGCCCACCGGTCGCGATGAGCACCGCGTCCGCGGTGAGGGTCTCCTCGCTCCCGTCGGCGGCCCGCACCACGACCTTCCGCGACCCGTCGAGACCCTGCATCCCCTCCAGTCGTCCGCGCCCGCGCATGACCCGCGCGCCGGCCCGCGTGACGGAGGCGGTGATGTCGTGCGACTGCGCCAGCGCGAGCCGCTTCACCCGCCGGTTGACCTTGCCGAGATCGACACCCACCACCCGGGCGGCCTGCTCCATGGGCGGCGTGTCGTCGGCGACGATGATGCCCAGCTCTTCGTACGACGAGTCGAAGGTGGTCATCACCTCGGCCGTGGCGATCAGAGTCTTGGACGGCACGCAGTCGGTCAGCACCGACGCCCCGCCCAACCCGTCGCAGTCGACGACGGTCACCTCCGCGCCGAGTTGAGCGGCCACCAGCGCCGCTTCGTATCCGCCGGGTCCGCCACCAATGATCACGATCCGAGTCACGTACTCCATTGTCCCGCACCCTTCGACATGGAGCCGCCCGGGGGCACCACTGTTACGACAGCGATGCCCGACAACCCTGCCGTACCCTTCCCCTCATGTCGCTCTACGCCGCGTATGCCGGCAACCTCGACGCGCGGTTGATGACCCGCCGCGCCCCGCACTCGCCGCTGCGCGCCACCGGCTGGCTGAACGGGTGGCGGCTGACCTTCGGGGGCGAGCACATGGGCTGGGAGGGCGCGCTCGCGACCCTGGTCGAGGACCCGATCTCGCAGGTCTTCGTGGCGCTGTACGACATCGCCCCGATGGACGAGGAATCCCTCGACCGCTGGGAGGGCGCGGGCATGGACATCTACCGTCGCGCCCGCGTGCGCGCCCACACCCTGGAGGGCGAGGAGAACGCCTGGACCTACGTCCTGAACGCCTACGAGGGCGGCCTGCCCTCCGCCCGCTACCTGGGCGAGGTCGCCGACGCCGCCGAATCGGCGGGCGCTCCTCACGACTACGTGATGGAACTCCGCAAGCGCCCTTGCTGAGGCCACTCCTGTCAGATCCTCCAACCCAACAATCACCATCCCGTGACCTCTGTCATCTACGCGCGTAGGCGTAAACCGGATACCCTCTTCGGCGTGAACGCATCTCTTCTTCCGGACGACATCCAGGGCGACCCCTACGCCGCCGCCGACGCCGCCGCGGCCCGCCTGCGCGAACTCACCGGCGCCGAGACCCACGACGTCGCCCTCGTGATGGGCTCCGGCTGGGCACCGGCCGTGGACGCGCTGGGCGCCCCCGAGGCCGATCTCCAGGTCACCGACCTGCCGGGCTTCCCCCGGCCCGCAGTGGAAGGGCACGGCGGCAAGATCCGCTCGTACTCCGTCGGCGACAAGCGCGCGCTGGTCTTCCTGGGCCGCACCCACTACTACGAGGGCCACGGCGTCGCCGCCGTCTCCCACGGCGTCCGCACCGCGGTCGCCGCCGGCGCCAAGACGATCATCCTCACCAACGGCTGCGGCGGCCTGCGCGAGGGCATGCGCCCCGGCCTGCCGGTCCTGATCAGCGACCACATCAACCTCACCGCGACCTCCCCGATCGTCGGCGCTAACTTCGTCGACCTCACCGACCTGTACTCCCCGCGCCTGCGGGCCCTGTGCAAGGAGGTCGACCCCACGCTGGAGGAGGGTGTCTACGCCCAGTTCCCCGGCCCGCACTACGAGACTCCGGCCGAGATCCGCATGGCCCGCGTCATCGGCGCGGACCTGGTGGGCATGTCGACGGTCCTGGAGGCGATCGCGGCCCGCGAGGCCGGCGCGGAGGTCCTGGGCATCTCTCTGGTCACCAACCTCGCCGCCGGTATGACGGGCGAGCCCCTCAACCACGAGGAGGTCCTCCAGGCGGGCCGCGACTCCGCGACCCGGATGGGGGCACTGCTGACCCAGGTGCTGGGACGCCTGTAACCGGCCCGCCGGTCCGGCGCCCGCGCCGCGCGGGGCGCGGGGCGCCGACCGGGTGCCGCCGCGGCCACCCTTCCCCACCGCCCAGCGGTACGGCTGCCCACAGCCGGGGCGGCGGGGACGAGCCCCGCAGGGCGGGAAGCGGCAACGGAGGAGGGCCCCGCGGCCGCGTACGCCGAGAAGCGGCACCGGAGGATCGCCGACCCGCAGCCGCCTACGGCGGGAAGCGTGGCGGGGGCGGGCGCCCCGCAGCCGCGTACGTCGGGAAGGGGACGGTCGGTCCGGGAGTGTCCACCCGCAGCGGACGGCGCGTCCGCCGCCGCCCACTTCTCTGGCCGGCCGATGCCGCGCCGTTCCGAGGACGGCCCCCCGGGGCTGCCCCGCCCCACAGACAACGCACCGCGCAACGGACACCCCCACCGGACCCGCACAGACCGCCGCAGGCATCCCCTCCTGACCGCACCCGCAAAACCCGCCACAGACACCCCCCCACCTGACCGCACCCGCAAAACCCGCCGCCGCGGGCACCCCCACCTGACCCCACCCGCGAAACCACTACAGACACCCCCACCCCACACCACGGGCGAGACCCGCCGCAGGCACCCCCCTCCCACATCACCGACACCCGAGAGGCTGACCGACGTGCAAGACGTGAAGGACGACGACGACCTCCTCGCACGAGCCAAGGCATGGCTGGCCGAGGACCCCGACGCCGACACCCGCGCGGAACTCTCCCGGCTCATCGACGCCGAGGACCGCGCCGAGCTCACCGCACGTTTCTCCGGCACCCTCCAGTTCGGCACCGCGGGCCTGCGGGGCGAACTCGGCGCCGGCCCGATGCGCATGAACCGCTCGGTCGTCATCCGGGCCGCCGCCGGACTCGCCGCGTACCTGAAGAAGCAGGGCGCCCACCACGGCGACGGCGCCGCCGGCCTCGTCGTCGTCGGTTACGACGCCCGCCACAAGTCCGAGGACTTCGCGCGCGACACCGCCGCCGTGATGACCGGCGCCGGCCTCAGGGCGGCCGTACTCCCCCGCCCCCTTCCCACCCCCGTCCTCGCCTTCGCGATCAGGCACCTCGGCGCCGTGGCCGGAGTGGAAGTCACCGCCAGTCACAACCCGCCCCGCGACAACGGCTACAAGGTGTACCTCGGCGACGGCTCCCAGATCGTGCCCCCCGCAGACGCGGGGATCGCCGCGGAGATCGACGCCGTGCGCTCACTGCACGACGTCGCCCGCCCCGAGTCCGGCTGGCAGACCCTGGACGACTCCGTCCTCGACGCCTACCTCACCCGCACGGACGCGGTCCTCGCCCCGGGCTCACCCCGCACCGCCCGCACCGTCTACACCGCGATGCACGGCGTCGGCAGGGACCCCCTCCTCGCCGCCTTCGCCCGGGCCGGCTTCCCGCGGCCCGTCCTCGTCGCCGAGCAGGCCGAGCCCGACCCGGACTTTCCCACCGTCGCCTTCCCCAACCCGGAGGAGCCGGGCGCGATGGACCTCGCCTTCGCGAAGGCCCGCGAGACGAACCCGGACCTGGTCATCGCCAACGACCCGGACGCGGACCGCCTGGCGGTAGCGGTGCCCGTCGACGTCCAGGACTCCGGCGGCACGACCTGGCGCATGCTCCGGGGCGACGAGGTCGGCGCCCTCCTCGCCGCCCACCTGGTCTCCCGCGGAGCGCACGGCACGTTCGCGGAGTCGATCGTGTCGTCCTCCCTCCTCGGCCGCATCGCCGCGCAGGCGAAGGTCCCCCACGTCGAGACCCTCACCGGCTTCAAGTGGATCGCCCGCGTGGAGAACATCCGCTACGGCTACGAGGAGGCGCTCGGCTACTGCGTCGACCCCGAGGGCGTACGCGACAAGGACGGGATCACGGCGGCCCTCCTCATCACGGAGCTGGCCTCCGCTCTCAAGGAGGAGAACCGCACCCTCCTCGACCTCCTCGACGATCTCGCGGTGGAGCACGGCCTGCACGCCACCGACCAGCTCTCGGTCCGCGTCGAGGACGTCTCCCTGATCGCCGCCGCGATGCACCGCCTGCGCGAACAGCCCCCCACGGCCCTGGCCGGCCTGCCGGTCACGAAGGCGGAGGACCTCACCCGGGGCACGGACACGCTGCCGCCCACGGACGGCCTGCGCTACACGCTCGGCGGCGCCCGGGTGATCGTCCGCCCGAGCGGTACGGAGCCCAAGCTGAAGTGCTACCTGGAGGTGGTCGTCCCGGTCGCCACGCACGCCGCCCTCTCCGGGGCCCGGGCGAAGGCGACCGACCTGCTGACGGCGCTCAAGCGCGACCTGTCGACGGCGGCCGGCATCTGACACCACCGGGGGTGCCCGCTCAGGGGCACCCCCGGACACGCACACCGCCCGACGCACCCCGGACAGCGCACACCCGCCCAACCCACCTCCGGACAGCACCCCCGCACGACGCACCCCCGGACGAAGCACACGACGCACCCCCCGCACGACGCACCCCCACCCCCACCCCCAGCCCAGCCCGAGCCCCAGCCCCAGCCCCAGCCCCAGCCCCAGCCCGACGCTCACCCGATCCCGAGCAGCACCGCCAGCGCCACCGCCCCGACCACCACCGGCACGACGATCTCGTACGCCCACCGCACCGTCACCTCGCCCTTCGAGGTCTCGGCGTCCTTCCGCGTCTCCAGCAGCTCGCGCAGCTCGTCCATGATCTTGTCGGTCTCGGCCCGCACGGGCCCCTCCGCCCCGACGGCGGCGGAACCGGCACCCCCGCCCCGCCCGCCGAACTGTCCGAAGCCGCCGAGCGCACTGCCGCGCCCCGGGGCGCGCCCCGGGCCGCGGCCGGAGACCCGCCGGTCCTCCCGCCGCGCGGCCCTCTTGCGTCCGCGCAGCGAGACGGGGACGGCCCACAGCTGGTACTTGTCGCCGGACTCGGCGAGGACCTCGTTGGAGTAGGCGGACCGGAACGAGGCGACCTGCGCCCAGGGCAGCACGATCACGCGGAAGGGATTGCGCACGCGCAGCCGGTCGTCCCCCGCGAAGACGGCGGGCCGCACGGTGTAGGCGGCGAGGAGGGGCACGAGGAACAGCAGCGCCGCGAGCGCCTTCCAGGGGGTGCTCCCCTCACCCGCGACCAGGGCGTCGATGCCCAGCCAGAGGGCGAGGGCGAGCACCAGGACACCTCCGGCGATGCCCGCGGGCGACCGGTAGACCCGGTCCCTGGACACGGGTTCCGACGGCTGCGGCGAAGAGGGCTGGGGCTCCGGGGTCGTCATGCTGCCGATTGTGCCCGACAGCGCGGCGGACGCTCGCGGGCGGTGCCGGTACGGCAGACGGGCGCGCGGGGCTGTACAGACCGCTACGCGCGTAGATATGCTCACCTGGTGACCATGCCCACCACTGCACCCGCCGCACACGGACTCGCCGACGTCACCGCGTCCGACAGCACGCTGCGCCGCTTCCTCCACGGGCTGCCCGGCGTCGACACGGTCGGCCTGGAGGCGCGCGCCGCCTCGCTCGGCACCCGTTCCATCAAGACCACCGCGAAGGCGTACGCCCTCGACCTCGCCATCTCGATGGTCGACCTGACGACGCTGGAAGGCGCGGACACCCCGGGCAAGGTCCGGGCGCTCGGCGCGAAGGCGGTCCGTCCCGACCCGACCGACCGCACGGCCCCCGCCACGGCGGCCGTCTGCGTCTACCCCGACATGGTGCCCGCCGCGAAGGAGGCCGTCGCCGGCTCCGGCGTGAAGGTCGCCTCGGTGGCCACCGCGTTCCCGGCGGGCCGCGCCTCGCTGGCCGTCAAGCTGGCCGACGTGCGCGAGGCCGTGACGGCGGGCGCGGACGAGGTCGACATGGTCATCGACCGCGGCGCGTTCCTCGCGGGGCACTACCTGAAGGTGTACGACGAGATCACCGCCGTACGGGAAGCCTGCGGAACGGCCGCCCGCCTGAAGGTCATCTTCGAGACCGGCGAGCTGTCGACGTACGACAACATCCGCCGTGCGAGCTGGCTCGGCATGCTGGCGGGGGCGGACTTCATCAAGACGTCCACGGGCAAGGTCGCGGTCAACGCGACGCCCGCCAACACCCTCCTGATGCTGGAGGCGGTCCGCGACTTCCGCGCGCAGACCGGCGTCCAGATCGGCGTGAAGCCGGCCGGCGGCATCCGCACCGCGAAGGACGCGATCAAGTTCCTGGTCCTGGTCAACGAGACCGCGGGCGAGGACTGGCTGGACAACCACTGGTTCCGCTTCGGCGCCTCCTCGCTGCTGAACGACCTGCTGATGCAGCGTCAGAAGCTGGCCACCGGCCGTTACTCCGGCCCCGACTACGTGACGGTGGACTGATCACCATGGCACCTGTTTTCGAGTACGCACCGGCGCCCGAGTCCCGCGCCGTCGTCGACATCGCCCCGTCCTACGGCCTGTTCGTCGACGGCGAGTTCACCGAGGCGGCCGACGGCAAGGTCTTCAAGACGGTCTCCCCGTCCACCGAGGAGGTTCTCTCCGAGGTGGCCGAGGCGGGCGAGGCCGACGTCGACCGCGCCGTCAAGGCCGCCCGCAAGGCCTTCGAGAAGTGGTCGGCGCTGCCCGGCCCGGAGCGCGCGAAGTACCTCTTCCGCATCGCCCGCATCATCCAGGAGCGCAGCCGCGAGCTCGCCGTTCTGGAAACCCTGGACAACGGCAAGCCGATCAGGGAGACCCGCGACGCGGACCTCCCGCTGGTCGCCGCGCACTTCTTCTACTACGCGGGCTGGGCCGACAAACTCGACCACGCGGGCTACGGCGCGAACCCGCGCCCCCTCGGCGTCGCGGGCCAGGTCATCCCCTGGAACTTCCCGCTCCTGATGCTGGCGTGGAAGATCGCCCCGGCGCTGGCGACGGGCAACACGGTGGTCCTCAAGCCCGCCGAGACCACCCCCCTCTCCGCCCTCTTCTTCGCGGACATCTGCCGTCAGGCGGGTCTGCCCAGGGGCGTCGTCAACATCATCACCGGTGACGGCCGCGCCGGTGCCGCGCTGACCGCCCACCCCGACGTGAACAAGGTCGCCTTCACCGGCTCCACGGCCGTCGGCAAGCAGATCGCCCGCACGGTGGCGGGCACCCGCAAGAAGCTGACGCTTGAGCTGGGCGGCAAGGGCGCCAACATCGTCTTCGACGACGCCCCCGTCGACCAGGCCGTCGAGGGCATCGTCGACGGCATCTTCTTCAACCAGGGCCAGGTCTGCTGCGCGGGCTCCCGCCTCCTGGTCCAGGAGTCGGTCCACGACGAGCTGCTCGACTCCCTCAAGCGCAGGCTCTCCACCCTCCGTCTGGGCGACCCGCTGGACAAGAACACCGACATCGGCGCGATCAACTCCGCCGAGCAGCTGGCCCGGATCACCGCACTGGCCGACCAGGGCGAGGCGGAGGGCGCCGAGCGCTGGTCCCCTGCCTGCGTACTCCCGGACAGCGGCTACTGGTTCGCCCCGACGCTCTTCACCAACGTCACCCAGGCGCACACCGTCGCCCGGGACGAGATCTTCGGCCCGGTCCTGTCCGTCCTCACCTTCCGCACCCCGGACGAGGCGGTCGCCAAGGCCAACAACACCCCGTACGGCCTGTCGGCGGGCATCTGGACGGAGAAGGGCTCGCGCATCCTGGCGGTCGCGAACAAGCTCCGCGCTGGTGTGATCTGGTCCAACACGTTCAACAAGTTCGACCCGACGTCGCCGTTCGGCGGCTACAAGGAGTCGGGCTTCGGCCGCGAGGGCGGCCGCCACGGCCTGGAGGCGTACCTCGATGTCTGACGCACGACTTTCCGTACTGAAGACCTACAAGCTGTACGTCGGCGGGAAGTTCCCGCGTTCCGAGAGCGGCCGGGTGTACGAGGTGAGCGACTCGAAGAACAGGTGGCTGGCGAACGCCCCGCTCGCCTCCCGCAAGGACGCCCGGGACGCGGTGGTCGCCGCGCGCAAGGCGTTCGGCGGCTGGTCCGGCGCGACGGCGTACAACCGCGGTCAGATCCTCTACCGCGTCGCCGAGATGCTGGAGGGCCGGCGCGACCAGTACGTCGCGGAGGTCGCCGACGCGGAGGGCCTGTCGAAGGCGAAGGCGGCGGCGCAGGTGGACGCCGCGATCGACCGCTGGGTCTGGTACGCGGGCTGGACCGACAAGATCGCCCAGGTGGTCGGCGGCGGCAACCCGGTCGCGGGTCCCTTCTTCAACCTCTCGTCCCCGGAGCCGACCGGTGTCGTCACCGTCCTGGCCCCGCAGGAGTCGTCCTTCCTGGGTCTGGTCTCGGTCGTCGCCCCGGTCATCGCGACGGGCAACACGGCGGTCGTCATCGCGAGCCAGAAGTCCCCGCTCCCCGCCCTCTCCCTCGGCGAGGTCCTGGCCACCTCCGACCTCCCCGGTGGCGTGGTCAACATCCTGTCCGGCCGTACGGCCGAGATCGCCGCCCCGCTCGCCGCCCACCAGGACGTCAACGCGATCGACCTGACGGGCGCCGACGAGGAGCTGGCGAAGGAGCTGGAGATCGCGGCGGCGGACAACCTCAAGCGCGTCCTGCGTCCACAGCCTGTGGACGGGGTCGACTGGTCGGCGACCCCGGGCACCGACCGTATGACGGCGTTCCTGGAGACGAAGACGGTCTGGCACCCGACGGGCGCGCTGGGCGCTTCGGGTTCGTCGTACTGAGCCGCCGCGGGACTCGGCGTACCCACGAGCGAGCCGCGCCCTCCCACCGTCCGGGGAAGGCGCGGCTCTTCGTCTGCCGCCGCCGAAGAGCCGGGCGTCAGCGCAGCAGCTCCGTCACCTGCCCCAGCACCGGCACACCCCCGAGGGACCGCGCCTGTGCGACCGGCCCCGTGAGCGCCGTCGAGGTCAGGGGCTGGAAGTCGGCCACCTTCGTGCCGACGCCGTTGTCCAGCGGGTCGACGCCGGTGCCGGCCAGCGGGTTGGGCTTGAGGTCGGCGACCGGGCCGGTGACGTAGCCGACCATGCCGGTCACCGCCTGGACGCCCGCCTGCGGATCGATGTTGCCCAGCGAGGTGGGGCGGGTGTGGGCCAGGCCGGCGATGGTCTCGCCTCCGTCGGCCGCGGAGGCCGTGGCCGCTCCCGCGCCCAGGGCGACCCCGGCGGTCGCGAGGAGGACCAGGGCGCGCTGGGCGGTGGGGGTACTGGGGGACGCGTGTCGGGCCATCGGTGAGCCACCTCGTGCTTCGGAGTACCGCGAGAGTACGACGGAAGGTAATCGGGTCGACGCGCAGCGTAGTTGACATGTGACGCGTGCTTCAAAGTCGACCCGCGGGGTCGTACGGCGGCCGTTCGATGCCTCAGACTGGTCTTCCGTGAGCTCCCATCCGCCCATACCGACGCGAGTCGTGCTGCTCTGCGGCCCCTCCGGCTCCGGCAAGTCCCTCCTCGCCGCCCGCTCCGGTCTGCCGGTGCTGCGCCTCGACGACTTCTACAAGGAGGGCACCGACCCGACGCTGCCGACGGTGCCCCAGAGTTCCGACATCGACTGGGACCACCCGACGTCGTGGGACGCGGACGCGGCGGTCGCCGCCATCGCGGAGCTGTGCCGGACGGGCCGTACGGACGTGCCCGTCTACGACATCTCGCTGAGCGCCCGCACCGGCGTGGACACGGTCGACATCGGCGGGACCGCGCTGTTCCTCGCGGAGGGCATCTTCGCCGCCGAACTGGTGACACGCTGCCGGGAACTGGGTGTGCTGGCCGACGCGCTGTGCCTGAACCGGGGCCCGGTGACGACCTTCCGCCGCCGCTTCCTGCGGGACCTGCGCGAGGGCCGCAAGTCGGTTCCGTTCCTGTTGCGCAGGGGCTGGCGGCTGATGCGGCGGGAGCGGTCGGTCATCGCGCGGCAGACGGCCCTGGGCGCCCACGCCTGCGACCGGGACGAGGCGATGGGCCGCCTGGCCGCCGCGGCGGCGGGCCGGTGCGTCACGGCGCGTACGGCCGCCTGACGCCTGCCCCACGCGGAGAAGCGGGACTGGACGGACCCCCCGGCCCTCCAGTCCCGCTCCCCTTCCACTCCCCCGTGGATCCCCCGTGATCCCCGTCCCCCGCTGTTCCCCCGTGGTGCTTCCCCGTGAGTAAGAGTCCGGGCTTCCCCCCGTGATACACCCGGACTCGAATTTTTTTCACGGGCCCCACCCCCCTCGGGCCCGACCGCTCGGCCCGTACCTTCAGGCGACCAGTTCGCCGAAGGCGTCCTCCTGGTCACGGCCGAAGCTGAGGACCTCGTCCTCGCGCAGCCGGCGGAGCGACCGCCAGATGCTGGACTTCACCGTGCCCACACTGATGCCGAGGATGTCCGCGATCTCCGGGTCCGTACGGCCCTCGTAGTAGCGCAGGACCAGCATGGTGCGCTGGAGTTCGGGCAGCCGGGACAGCGCCTGCCACAGGACCGTACGCAGCTCGGTGCCGCGCATCGCGTCCGTGTCGCCGACCGTCTCCGGCAGTTCCTCGGTCGGGTACTCGTTGAGCTTGCGGCGCCGCCAGGCGCTGATGTGCAGGTTGGTCATGGTGCGGCGGAGGTATCCGCCGACCGCCGCCTTGTCGCTGATCCGGTCCCACGCCCGGTACGTCGAGAACAGGGCGCTCTGCAGCAGGTCCTCGGCCTCGAAGCGGTCGCCTGTCAGGTGGTAGGCGGTCGCGTACAGGGCGGAGCGGCGTTCCCGGACGTAGGCGGTGAACGCCGCTTCGGCGTCCACGGTCTCCGGCAGCGAACGGCGCTCCCCCGGAGTCTCCCCGTGCGCGGTTCCCCCGTGCGCCTCCCCCCGGTCCCCCGTGCTCCCCGTTTCCCCCGTGTGCGCGTCGACCACCGTCATGTACGCGGTGTGCTGACGCCCGGTGCCGCGAGCGCACCGGCCTCCCCCACGCTCGAACCCACTCGCGCGGGTGGGACCCCCGTCGGCACCCGGCTTCTCGGAACCCCGGTGTGCGTGCACGTCGTGCAGCCGCGTGACCACTGCGCTGGTGTTGGTGCCCTTCAGCGTGTTCATCTCGCGCCCCCCGTCGTGGACTTCCGGTGTCCGGCCTGCCGTACTGCGGCCTGCCGCGCCGCGACTCGCCTGTGCTGCTCGTCCTGCGGTGCTGCCGTGCTGCGGTGTTGCTCGTCCTGGCGTGTCGCCGTGTTGCGGTGTTGCTCGTGACGAAAAGCTTGCCGCCGCGACTTCATCGCCGTGTCCGCCGACTGTCACAGAGCTGTCACAGGGGTCCGTCACGGCTGCGCCACCGTTCCTTCACAGGGTCCGGCGGCGTGGCCGGACCTCATCCGCACCCACAGGTCGAACAGTGAGCCCTCCATGGGCCAGAATGAGCGCGTGCCTTCCCTGTTGCTGATCGAGGACGACGACGCCATCCGTACGGCCCTGGAGCTCTCCCTGACCCGCCAGGGCCACCGGGTGACCACCGCTGCCAGTGGTGAGGACGGTCTGAAGCTGTTGCGCGAGCAGCGGCCGGACCTGATCGTGCTGGACGTGATGCTGCCCGGCATCGACGGTTTCGAGGTGTGCCGTCGTATCCGGCGCACCGACCAGCTGCCGATCATCCTGCTGACCGCGCGCAACGACGACATCGACGTGGTCGTCGGTCTCGAGTCGGGCGCCGACGACTACGTCGTCAAACCCGTCCAGGGCCGGGTGCTGGACGCCCGGATCCGCGCCGTGCTGCGGCGCGGGGAGCGGGAGTCCACCGACTCGGCGAGCTTCGGCAGTCTGGTCATCGACCGTTCGGCGATGACCGTGACGAAGAACGGCGAGGACCTCCAGCTCACGCCGACCGAGCTGCGGCTGCTCCTCGAACTGAGCCGCCGGCCGGGACAGGCGCTCTCCCGGCAGCAGTTGCTGCGGCTGGTGTGGGAGCACGACTACCTCGGTGACTCCCGGCTGGTGGACGCGTGCGTGCAGCGGCTGCGCGCCAAGGTCGAGGACGTGCCGTCGTCCCCGACCCTGATCCGTACCGTGCGGGGTGTCGGCTACCGGCTGGATCCGCCTCAGTGACGAAGGAACACCAGGGGGGTACCCGCGGTTGGGCCGCGGCTCGCAAGGGAGTCTGGTCCTGGCTGCGCTTCACCAGTCTGCGCCTCAGGCTGGTCCTCGTCTTCGGCCTGGTCGCGCTCACCGCCGCCGTGTCCGCTTCCGGCATCGCGTACTGGCTGAACCGGGAGGCGGTGCTCACCCGCACCCAGGACGCCGTGCTGCGCGGTTTCGAGCAGGAGATGCAGAACCGGGCGGGCGCGCTGCCGAAGCACCCCACGCAGGACGAGTTGCAGCACACCGCGGGGCAGATGGCCAACAGCAGTCAGCGGTTCGGCGTGCTGCTGGTCGCCGAGAACGCCGACGGCGAGACCGTGTACGGCAGCTCCGGCGGCCTGGGCGGTTTCGCGCTGTCCGACGTGCCCGAGTCGCTGCGCACGGCGGTGAACAAGGAGCAGAAGGTCACCTCGGCCAACGAGCACCCCTACCACCTGTACTGGCAGCGGATCACCGACGACGGCACCCCGTACCTGGTGGCCGGCACCAGGGTGATCGGCGGCGGACCGACCGGCTACATGCTCAAGTCGCTGGAACCGGAGGCCAAGGACCTGAACTCGCTCGCCTGGTCGCTGGGGATCGCCACCGCTCTCGCCCTGCTCGGTTCCGCGCTGCTCGCCCAGGCCCTGGCGACGACCGTGCTCAAGCCCGTGCACCGGCTCGGGGTCGCGGCGCGGCGTCTGGGCGAGGGCAGGCTGGACACGCGTCTGCGGGTGTCCGGCACCGACGAACTGGCCGATCTGTCACGGACGTTCAACAGTGCCGCCGAGGCGCTGGAGAAGCGGGTCGCGGACATGGCCGGCCGGGAGCAGGCCTCCCGGCGCTTCGTCGCGGACATGAGCCATGAGCTGCGCACCCCGCTGACGGCCATCACCGCGGTGACGGAGGTGCTGGAGGACGAGCTGGAGTTCGAGGGCGAGAGCGGCGGCTTCGACCCGATGATCGAGCCCGCCGTACGGCTGGTGGTCAGCGAGACGCGGCGCCTGAACGATCTCGTGGAGAACCTGATGGAGGTCACCCGCTTCGACGCGGGCACCGCGCGGCTGGTCCTGGACGACGTCGACGTCGCCGACCAGATCACCGCCTGCATCGACGCCCGGGCCTGGCTGGACGCCGTCGACCTGGACGCCGAGCGCGGCATCCACGCCCGCCTCGACCCGCGCCGCCTGGACGTCATCCTGGCCAACCTGATCGGCAACGCGCTCAAGCACGGCGGGTCGCCGGTCCGGGTGTCGGTGGCGCGGGCGGACGACGAGATCGTCATCCGGGTGCGGGACCACGGGCCCGGCATCCCCGAGGACGTCCTGCCGCACGTCTTCGACCGCTTCTACAAGGCGAGCGCCTCCCGGCCGCGTTCCGAGGGCAGCGGGCTCGGCCTGTCCATCGCCATGGAGAACGCGCACATCCACGGCGGTGGGATCACCGCCGAGAACTCTCCCGAGGGCGGTGCGGTGTTCACGCTGCGGCTGCCGCAGGACCCGTCCCCGCCCGCCGACGAGGACGCCGAGGACGCCGGGACTGCCGAGGACCCGGCGGGCGGCCCCGGAAACGGGAGCAGGGGCAGGGACCAGGACGCGAAGGGACGGGCCTGATGACCGTACGCCGTCTGCCGGCGCTCTCCGGGCTCGTGGTACTGGCCGCGCTGCTGGCCGGATGCGGCATCCGCGCCACGGAGGTGCCCACGGACTACGGTCCCGCCCCCTCGCGGGTGCGCTGCTCGCTCGCCGACCCGGACGGGTCGACGCGGGCCGCGGCCGGACTGCCGGCGCAGGTGTTCCTGCTGTGCCGCTCGTCGCTGGTGGCCGTGGACCGCACGGTGCGGGTGCCGGACGGCGCGTCGGACTCCGGGCGGCGGGTGCTGGTGGCCCAGGGTCTGCTGGACGAGCTGGCGGCACAGCCGTCGGCCGCGGAGAAGGAGGCCGGGTACACCTCGGACGTACGCCGCGGGATCACCGTGACCGGTCCGCGCTCCGGCGACCCCGAGGACACCCTGCGCCTGAGCACCGCCCCCGACGACCTCACGTCGTACGCACTGGCCCAGGTCGTGTGCACCTTCTCCGACTCCGCCGCGGCCGAGGGCGACGGCTCCGTCATCCTGGCCGGCCCGGCCGACGGGTCCACCCGCCGCTACGCCTGTACGGACGAGGTCCGGGCCCGGCCCGGCAGCAACGAACCGCCGGGCGCCGAGGTCACGGACGACTGACGGACGGTGCCGCGCGGCACGGGACGCGGGCGGGCTCCGGGTACTCCGGGGCCATGTGGCGCAAGCCTCACCCCTGCGTGCCGGTGGCCGGAACCACGCGCGGCGAAGGCCGCGTCTAGGGGGACGTGCAGCGTCATGGGTTCCTCGGCGGCAGCGCGGTGCTCCGCATCCGTGTGACAGGAGGTGTTCTCCTGCTCGCACATCTCGCGTTCGTCGCCTGGTACACGCTGCGGCCGCTGGACGTCCCCTGGGTGCTTCCTCCCAACGTGCAGCCGCTCGCCGGGATCCGCGCCGACCTGGCGCTGGGCCGGCCCCAGGCCGTGCGGACGCTGGGCGGGGCGCTCGCCCTGCTCGCACCGCTCGGTGTCCTGCTGCCGATGGCCGGCGGGCGGCCGGCCGTCTCGCCGCCGGCCTCCCTGCTGCGCACCATGGCCGCGGGGGCCCTGCTGTCGCTGGGCATCGAACTGCTGCAGACCGGGGTGCCCGGTCAGGTCGTCGACATCGACTCGGTGCTGCTGAACACGGTGGGCGTGGCCCTCGCGCACCTCGCCGTCGTCCCCGCGGGCCGGGCCCGGCTCCGTCGCAGGTTCCGGCGGGAGGGCCGGGAGGACACCCCCCGGGAGGAGCCCGCTCAGGGGCGGACCCCGACGATTCCCAGGGTCGGTATCGCACCATAGAGTGACGCTTTATTCCGTTCGTCTCCGTAGCGTGGAGGGCAGATGAAGGGGAAGCCGGAGGGCAGCCCCGTCCACACGCTCACGAAGGAGCCGCGATGTCCCGCCTCGCCCGCCCCACCCACGGCCGCATGATCGGCGGAGTGTGCGCCGCGCTGGCCCGGCGCTTCGGCACCTCCACCGGCACGATGCGGGTGATCTTCGTGGTCTCCTGCCTGCTGCCCGGCCCGCAGTTCCTGCTCTATCTGGCCCTGTGGATCCTGCTCCCGTCCGAGGAGAAGGCCGCCCGCACGGCCTGGTGAGGGACGTACCTCCCCTCGGGTACACGGAAGGGGCGCACCCGGCGGCACCGGGTGCGCCCCTTCGGCGCGCGGGGAAGGCGCGGGTCAGCCGCCGAGCGGGAGGCCGTTGACCGGCAGGCCCTGGGTGGGCAGCCCCTTCAGCGGCACTCCGCCGAGCAGCTTGGCGACCGGCTCGGTCGGGCCCTCGGCGAGCTGCTCGGCGACCACCTGCTCGACGACCGGCTGCGCGGCGGTGAGGCCGGTGCCGGAGATCTTGCGGCCCTGCTCCAGCACGTTGCCCGCGCCGGGCGCCACCTGGGAGACGGTCTCCGCGGGGAGGGTGCGGGCGACGGAGTCCACCGTCTGCGCGGTGTCCGGGAGCTGGGGGGCCGCGGTGGCCGCCCCCGCGCCGGCGGCGGCGAAGGCGGCACCGAGGGCGGCGACACCGAGGGTCTTGGCAGCAGACTGCTTCATGATAAGGCGTCCTCGTAATGGGGTGACGGGGATGTGAGCGGTCCTTGACCGTAAACACGTCCCGCCCCCGGCGGCAAACATCGAAATGCGGACGGATGGTGAATGCCCGTCCGCGTTTCCGTATTACCGTCACCTCCCGTTCAGCCCTCATCCTCCGAATAACCGCTGGTGGAAGCCGTCTGCTGGAACAGCCATTCGGACTTCAGCTCCGCATATCCGGGCTTGATCACGTCATTGATCATGGCCAGTCGTTCATCGAAAGGAATGAACGCTGATTTCATCGCATTGACGGAGAACCACTGCATGTCGTCGAGCGTGTAACCGAACGCCTCGACAAGGTGCTCGAATTCGCGGCTCATGCTGGTGTGCGACATGAGCCGGTTGTCGGTGTTGACGGTGGCCCGGAAGTGCAGTCGGCGCAGCAGTCCGATGGGGTGTTCGGCGTAGGAGTCCGCGGCGCCCGTCTGGAGGTTGGAGCTGGGGCACAGCTCCAGTGGGATGCGCTTGTCCCGGACGTAGGAGGCGAGCCGTCCGAGCTTGACCGAGCCGTCCTCGTGGACCTGGATGTCGTCGATGATGCGCACGCCGTGGCCGAGCCGGTCGGCACCGCACCACTGGAGGGCCTGCCAGATGGACGGCAGCCCGAAGGCCTCACCGGCGTGAATGGTGAAGTGGTTGTTCTCCCGCTTGAGGTACTCGAAGGCGTCCAGGTGCCGGGTGGGCGGGTATCCGGCCTCGGCTCCGGCGATGTCGAAGCCGACGACGCCGAGGTCGCGGTAGCGGTTGGCGAGTTCGGCGATCTCCAGGGAGCGGGCGGCGTGCCGCATCGCGGTGAGCAGGGCGCCGACCCGGATGCGGTGGCCGTTCTCCCGGGCGCGCCGCTCCCCTTCCCGGAAGCCCTCGTTGACGGCCTCGACGACCTCTTCGAGGGTCAGCCCCTTTTCGAGGTGCTGCTCGGGGGCGTAGCGCACCTCGGCGTAGACGACGCCGTCCTCGGCGAGGTCCTCGGCGCACTCGGCGGCGACCCGGACCAGGGCGTCGCGGGTCTGCATGACGCCGACGGTGTGGGAGAAGGTCTCCAGGTACCGTTCCAGCGACCCGGAGTCGGCGGCCTGCCGGAACCAGGCGCCGAGCCGTTCCGCGCCGGTTTCCGGAAGGTCCGGGTAACCGGTCTCGCGGGCGAGTTCGACGACCGTGCCGGGGCGCAGGCCGCCGTCGAGGTGATCGTGCAGCAGGACCTTCGGCGCCCGGCGGATCCGGTCAGGCGACGGTGTCTTCCCGGCCGTCGCGGTGTGCGTCGCGGCGCTCTTCGCGGTGCTCTGGCTCGTCATTTCCGCACTCTAACTCCTACGCGCGTAGAACGCCGGGCGATTACCGGGACCCGCCCGTGCGGACCCCGCCCCCGGCCCTGCGGGGCCCGGTTCCGCGGCCCTGCGGGTCCCTTCCCGGGCGGCACCGTTCCCGGGCCTCGGTGTACGAACTCGCCGATATGTAACGGTGACTGCGCGGACGGGTCGCCTACACCCGGTCTTCTGAGAACGTTCTGTCATGGCACAGCAAGCGACGCCGGTCCGTCGGGCCCGGCTGGGGCGGACGCTCGGCCCGGAGGGGACGGCGGTGAGCGGGGTGGTGCTGCTGCTCCCCGGGGGCGACGAGGTGTCCGACCGCAGACCCTCCGCGCTGCTCGCGACCGCGTCCGTACGCGCGTTGGGGCGCCGGCTGGCGCGTGCGGGGCGGGAGGAGGGGCTGGCCACGCACGTCGTGCACTACCGCTACCGCGGCTGGAACGGCGCCGATGCCCACCTCGCCCGGGACGCGGAATGGGCCGCCGACGAGGTCGTACGGCGCTACGGCGACGTGCCCGTCTGTCTGGCCGGCACCGGCATGGGCGGGCGGGCGGCCCTGCGGGCGGCCGGGCACGAGGCCGTCAACTCGGTGGTGGCGATCGCCCCTTGGCTGCCGGAGGAGGACGTGGCGGCGCCACCCGAACCGGTGAAGCAGCTCGCCGGACGCCAGGTGCTGATCGTGCACGGCACGAACGACGAGCGCAGCGACCCGGAGTCGTCGTTCCGGCTCGCGTCCCGCGCGAAGAAGGCGAACCGCGGCGTGTGCCGCTTCGAGGTGCACTCCGACGGCCACGGGCTGCGCCAGTACCGGGACGAGGTCGCCGCGCTGGCCGAGGACTTCGTGATGGGCGTGCTGTTCGGCCGGTCCTTCTCGCGTCCGGTGGAGGACGCCCTGGCCGCTCCCCCGCCGCTGGGGCTGCGGATGCCGCTGGCCGTGGGGTTCGGGAAGTCGTTGCGGCGGTAGGCGACGGCGGGCGACGGCGGTGGTCCACGAGGGTGCCGACGCGGGCGGCCTCGTGGCCGCGGACCGTCCGCCGGGAACAGGCGGGGATGGTTGCCCTCGGGTCGGCCGGCACGAGGTGGTCCGGACGCCGGGCCCGGACGGTCGCGCCGAGGGCACTCAGGCACCCGCCCTCCGCCTCGGAGTCCGCGGCCCGCAGGTCGGGGTGGACGCGGTACTGCGCACTCCGGGGTCTCGGGGATCTGGAGATCCGGGGTTCCGGGCGCTCGGAGTTCCGGACGCTCGGGCTTCCGGGGTTCCGGGCGCCCAGGGTTCCGGGGTTCCGGGTTCCGGGGTTCCGGGCGCTCCGGCTTCCGGTGCGAGCTGGAACCACAGCCGGGGTGCGGCGACGGCCGAATCGACGACGGCCGATTCGGCGAGCGCGGTGGGATCGTCCTCGGCGCCGGTGATCCCGGGGAGCGCAGACGCTCCCACTCCGCCTCGTCGTACGGCGCGACGCGCGGCCGTCGAGAGCGGCGGCCCGGAAACGGGCCGTGGACGCGGAACGGGCGCAGTCGAAGGCGAGGTCGTGGAGCCGGGCCGTCCGGCCATGGTCCTCGCGCAGGCCGGGTGCCGCCACGTGCCGGCCCGGGGTGTCCGCCGTCAGGCCGGCAGCAGGCTTCCCCTTCTCGACAGCAGGAACTTCGGGGTGATCGGTGTCGTCGCGGTGGCGTGCGCGGTGGCCTTCCGGCTGCTGCTGGCGGCGCCGACGCACTTCACACCGGGTTCGCTGCGCCCCGGGGTGCTGGTCCGCACGGTGCGCGATCACCTCGCCGACCCGCTGCTGCGCCGCCTGTACGCGATCGGCGCGCTGTTCATGACGGTGTTCGGCGGCGTCTACACGGTGATCGGCTACCGCCGGACCCAGGCGCCGTTCTCACTGCCGCAGGGACTCATCGGGTCGATCTTCCTGGTCTACCTGGTCGGTACGGTCTCGGCGTCGACGGCGGGCCGTCTGGTGGGCCGCCTCGGCCGCCGCGGGGCGCTCTACCTGGGCGCCGGTACGACGGCGGCGGGTCTGCTGCTGTCCCTGGCGCCGTCCCTGCCGCTGGTCCTGCTGGGTCTCGTACTCATCACGGCGGGCTTCTTCGCCGGGCACGCGGTGGCCTCCTCGGCGGTCGGCAGGACCGCCCGGCACGGCCGCGCCCAGGCCTCGGCGCTGTACCAGTCCGCCTACTACGTGGGCTCCGGCGCGGGCAGTACGGTCGGTGCGGTGGCCTTCCACTCCGGCGGCTGGGCCGGGACGGCCGGGGTGGGGGTGCTCGCGGTGCTGGGGGTCGTGGCGATCACGGTGGCCGGTTCGCCGGCCGCCCGCCGACAGGCCGGTGACGCGCCGCCGAGGGCCCTGAGCCTGTCACGCTGACCCGCGCTTCCCTTGACTGCACAGGCCATTGTCAGTCCCCTGCGGTAGCTTCCGAAGTGCGAGGCGCGAAGACGCGCACGACGGGACGCCACAGGGGTGGGTGGACATGACCAACGGCACCGTGACGACGGACCTGGACTCCGCGCTGGAGAAGCACCGCACCGAGCTGACGGGGTACTGCTACCGGATGCTCGGCTCCTCCTTCGAGGCCGAGGACGCGGTGCAGGACACCCTGGTGCGCGCCTGGCGGAGCTACGACAAGTTCGAGGGCCGCTCCAGCCTGCGTTCCTGGCTGTACCGGATCGCGACCAACGTCTGCCTGGACATGCTGACCGCGGGCAACAAGCGGGCGCGCCCGATGGACCTGACGGACTCGACGCCGCTCGCCCAGGCCGCCCTGTCCCCCCGCCCGGACCACACCTGGCTGGAGCCGATGCCGGACGCCCGCGTGCTGCCGCGGGCCGCGGACCCCGCCGAGGCCGCGGTCGCCAAGGAGTCCGTGCGGCTCGCCTTCATGGCCGCGCTCCAGCAGCTGCCGCCCAAGCAGCGGGCGGTGCTGATTCTGCGTGAGGTGCTGGCCTGGCGGGCGAGCGAGGTCGCCGAGCTGCTCGGCACGTCGGTCGCCTCCGTCAACAGCGCTCTGCAGCGCGCCCGCGCGACCCTCGCCGAGCGGGAGGACCGGGGGTCCGACGCCGCGGTGTCGGACCCGCTGGACGAGGAGCAGCAGAAGCTTCTGGAGCGCTATGTGGCGGCCTTCGAGGGCTACGACATGACGGCGCTGACAGCGCTGCTGCACGAGGACGCGGTGATGACGATGCCGCCGTTCGACCTGTGGCTGGCCGGTCCGACGGACATCACCGGTTTCATGACGACGCTCGGCGCCGCGTGCGCCGGTTCCCGGCTGCTGCGGGTCGAGGCCAACGGGCTGCCGGCCTTCGCGCACTACAAGCCGGACCCGGAGGCGGGCGGCTTCGCGCCGTGGGCGGTCCAGGTGCTGGAGATCTCAGACGGCCGCATCACCGGGTTCCACTGCTTCCTCGACACCAAGCGGTGGTTCCCGCTGTTCGGCCTGCCGCTCCGTCTCGAAACGGAGGCCGACGAGGTCCAGTAGGGGGCGCAGGGCCGGGTCGGGGTCGCGCAGCCGGATCCGGCCCCCGGCCCGCCGGGCGGTGAGCTCCAGCCGGGCCAGCAGGTCGACGACGGCGAGCCCCGGCGGCCCGAGGCCGCCGACGTCGCAGACCACCACCCCGGCCCGGGTGGTCTCCAGCAGCGCGCGCACCTCGTCGCAGAACCGGGGCGTCTCCCTTTGGGAGACGGGCCCCGGCAGCACGAGTACGGCGGGTGTCTCGGCGTCCACGTGCGGTAGACCCGGCGCGTGCGGGGAATTCATCGGTGCCGGTGTCCACCGTCGGAGATCACATTGACGGGCGCGGACCCCCCGCCGGAGGGTTTGCCGCATGCCCCATGCATCCCCTCCCCCGCCTCCTTGCCGTGTCCTGCCGTCCCGGGCCCGCCCGCTCGGCTGGGAGGTGCCGTGCAGGGGGTGCTGACCGGCTTCGCGGTGATCGCGGTGGTGATCGGGGTCGGCTACGTGCTCGGCCTGCGCGGCCACCTCGGCCCCCAGGGCCGCGAGGTGCTGACCAAGCTCGCCTTCCACGTGGCCTCCCCCGCCCTGCTGTTCACCACGCTCGCGACGGCCGACCTGTCGGTGGTCTTCTCCGCCCGGCTGCTGGTGACGGCCCTGTCCACGCTGGCGGTGGCCGGTGCGTTCGTCGCGGTGGGTGTCGTACGCGGCTGGGGTGTGGGCCGTACGACGATCGGCGCGCTGTGCTCCGGTTACGTCAACTCCGGCAACCTCGGCATCCCGATCGCCGTGTACGTCCTGGGCGACGCCTCGCTGGTGGCACCGGTGCTGCTGTTCCAGCTGGTGCTGGTGACGCCGGTGGCGGTGACGGTCCTGGACCTGTCCCGCGGGGGCGCCGGGTCCCCGCTCTGGCGGCGGCTGCTGACGCCGCTGCGCAATCCGATCGCGCTGGGCTCGCTCGCCGGGGTCGCGGTCGCCGCGAGCGGCCTGGAGGTGCCCGACCCGATCATGGACCCGGTGACGCTGATCGGCAACATGTCGGTCCCGGCGGTGCTGATGGCCTTCGGCATCGGCCTGTGCGGCTCCACGATGCCGCTGCGGGGCGTGGAACGGCGGCCGGTGCTGCTCGCGGTCGCGCTGAAGGCGGTGGGCCAGCCGGCGGTGGCCTGGGCGCTGGCCTCGGGGGTGTTCGGGCTGCGGGGCGCTCAACTGCTCGACGTGGTGGTGACGTCGGCGCTGCCGGCCGCGCAGAACCTGTACACTTGTCGGCTCTCGCTTCTCGGATCATCCTGTCCCGCTGGAGGCTTGGCCCTTCGTTACCTCCGGATTACTGGGATCAACTCCCGGACTCCAACGGGGTTTCCACGTTCCGCTCCCACAAGATGCGACCGGGGTGGGCTCCCTCTTGATCCCGGGCCCGACGGTGTCCTCCCCCTTCAGCCCCAATCTTCAGGGGTCGTCGTGCGCTCTTCCGCGCCAGGGCCTGTCTGCCGCCGACAGCTCACCATCGACGCGGCACAGGAGTTACGGGACTTCTTCAAGGGTTCGTTTCCATTAGCCCGTCCGGTCTTCCCCTCGCTTGTCGCGACCCGATGGCCGGGCTGCTCTTGAGCTTTCCCTTCCGGCTTCACATCCCGCCGTTACCAGCGACGCACGCGGAAGTGGGGACGGACCTTGGACACTGGTCCGCGATGACCTGCTCATGATCTTCTCCCCCTTGCAGGTCATCTACTTGGGTGAAGCGACTTCGTGTCGCACTGGCGGTTCTCCTATCGGTGCGTCACCGATCCCAGCATGCCGAACGGGACCGGCGGAGGTCCACCGGTCCCGTTCACCCGAATGAGGAAACACCAGGTCAGGCGATACGTTCCCGCACTACCGGCGAGGCGGTGAAGGCCGTGCCGGCCGGGGCGACGTCGTACGCGCCCTCCACCGCCGCCAGCGCGTACGCGAAGCGGTCCGGGGTGTCCGTGTGGAGGGTGAGGAGCGGCTGGCCCTCGGTGACCGTCTCGCCGGGCCTGGCGTGGAGTTCGACGCCCGCGGCGGCCTGCACCGGGTCCTCCTTGCGGGCCCGGCCCGCGCCCAGGCGCCAGGCGGCGACGCCGATGTCGTAGGCGTCCAGGCGGGTCAGGACGCCGGAGGCGCCCGCCTTCACCACGTGCTGTTCCTTCGACGTGGGCAGGGCCGCGTCCGGGTCGCCGCCCTGGGCCGCGATCATGCGGCGCCAGACGTCCATCGCGGAGCCGTCGGCCAGTGCCTTCGCCGGGTCGGCGTCCTTCAGGCCCGCCGCGTCGAGCATCTCGCGGGCCAGGGCGAGGGTCAGCTCGACGACGTCGGAGGGGCCGCCGCCGGCCAGGACCTCGACCGACTCCCGGACCTCCAGGGCGTTGCCCGCGGTGAGGCCGAGCGGGGTGGCCATGTCGGTGAGGAGCGCGACCGTCTTCACGCCGTGGTCGGTGCCGAGGCCGACCATCGTGGAGGCCAGCTCGCGCGCGTCCTCGATCGTCTTCATGAAGGCACCGGAGCCCACCTTCACGTCCAGCACCAGCGAGCCGGTGCCCTCGGCGATCTTCTTGGACATGATCGAGGAGGCGATCAGCGGGATCGCCTCGACCGTGCCCGTCACGTCGCGCAGCGCGTACAGCTTCTTGTCGGCGGGCGCGAGACCGTCGCCCGCCGCGCAGATCACCGCGCCGGTGGTGTCCAGGACGTTCAGCATCTCCTCGTTGGACAGCAGCGCGCGCCAGCCGGGGATGGACTCCAGCTTGTCCAGCGTTCCGCCGGTGTGGCCGAGGCCCCGGCCGGAGAGCTGCGGGACTGCCGCGCCGCACGCCGCCACCAGGGGTGCGAGCGGCAGGGTGATCTTGTCGCCGACGCCGCCCGTGGAGTGCTTGTCGGCGGTCGGGCGGGACAGGGACGAGAAGTCCATGCGCTCGCCGGAGGCGATCATCGCGGCCGTCCAGCGGGCGATCTCGCCGCGGTTCATGCCGTTGAGCAGGATCGCCATCGCGAGCGACGCCATCTGCTCGTCGGCCACCTCGCCGCGCGTGTAGGCGTCAATGACCCAGTCGATCTGCTCGCCGCCGAGTTCGCCGCGGTCCCGCTTGGTGCGGATGACGGAGATGACGTCCATGGCCATGTCTGGCTTTCCTAACGGGAGTTGCTACTTGGTGAGGTGGTCGGGGCCGAAGGCCTGCGGGAGCATCTGCGAGAGGGGGAGGATCCCCTCCGGGGTCTCCAGCAGCATCTCCGGGCCGCCGAACTCGTACAGCAGTTGCCGGCAGCGGCCGCAGGGGACGAGGACCTCGCCCTCGCCGTCGACGCAGACGAAGTGCGTCAGCCGGCCCCCGCCGGTGACCTGCAGCTGGGAGACGAGACCGCACTCGGCGCACAGGCCGATGCCGTAGCTGGCGTTCTCCACGTTGCAGCCGGTGACGGTGCGGCCGTCGTCGGCCAGGGCGGCGGCGCCCACGGCGTACCCGGAGTAGGGGGCGTACGCCCGGGACATGGCGTCCCGGGCCGCCGTGCGCAGCGCCTCCCAGTCGGCCCCGGTCACTTGCCCTGGCCCTTGCGGTACTGCATGCCGTTCGCCTTGGGCATCCGCAGCCGTTGCGCGGACAGGGCGAGGACGACGAGGGTGACGACGTACGGCGTGGCGGAGACGACCTGGTTGGGGACCTCGTTGGTGCCCGCGTACCAGGCGAAGAACAGCGCGCCGACGACGAACGTGATGACGGCCTTGACGTACTTCTTGCGGACGGCCAGCCAGATGGCGCCGGCGACCAGCAGCAGCGCGCCGAGCAGCAGCAGGGCGTGCACGTTGGCGGAGCCGCCGCGCAGGTTGAGGCTGTCGGTGTAGCCGAAGAGGCCGGCGCCGATGGCCAGGCCGCCCGGCATCCAGTTGCCGAAGATCATCGCCGCGAGGCCGATGTAGCCGCGGCCGCTGGTCTGGCCCTCCAGGTAGAAGGGGTTGGCCACGATGGAGAGGAAGACACCGCCGAGACCGGCCAGACCGCCGGAGATGATCACGGCCAGGTACTTGTACTTGTAGACGTTGACGCCGAGGGACTCGGCGGCGACCGGGTTCTCGCCGCAGGAGCGCAGGCGCAGGCCGAACGGTGTGCGCCACAGGACGTACCAGCTGGCCGGGACCAGCGCGACGGCGATCAGGGTCAGCCAGGACACGTCGGTGACCAGGCCGCCGAGCAGGCCCGCGATGTCCGAGACGAAGAACCAGTGCTGGTCGTTGAGGCTGTCCAGCCAGCCGGACAGGCCCGGGATGGAGAAGTGGCCGAGGGAGTCGACCGGCGGGGACTGCTTGGCCGAGCCGCCCTGGTGGCCCTCGAAGGCAAGCGGGGCGAGGTAGCGGGTGGCGCCGAGCGCGAGGATGTTGATGGCCACGCCGGAGACGATGTGGTTGACGTTGAAGGTGATCGTCACGATGGCGTGCAGCAGGCCGCCGAGGCAGCCGCCGATGATGCCGACGAGGACGCCGGTCCACGGGCCCCACTGGAACCCGGCCCAGGCACCGAACCAGGTGCCGAGGATCATCATGCCCTCGAGGCCGATGTTGATGACGCCCGCGCGCTCGGCCCACAGACCGCCGAGACCGGCGAGGCCGATCGGCACGGCGAGCTGGAGCGCGGTGGACATCTGGCTGACGTTGGTGATGCCGTTGGCGCCGGTGATCAGGCGGACGACGGAGGTCAGCGCCAGGGCTCCGGCGATGACCAGGAGCAGCACGGGCCACGACATGCGGCGGCCGGTCGGTGGTGCGTGCTCCAGCGACGGCTGGTTGACGTCGCTCGCTGTGGTCGGAGCGGTCATCGGCCGGCCACCTCCTTCTTCGAGTTGTCGGTGGCGCCGAGGACGTGGCCGGCGGCCAGCTCCGCGCCGACCCGGCGCTGCTGGCGGCGCAGGCCCCACTCACGGACGGCCTCGTAGGAGACGACGACCGAGAGGACGATCAGGCCCTGCATGATGACCGCGATCTCCTTGTCGAAGCCGTGGTAGTCCAGCTCGGGCGAGGCCTTGTCGAGCCAGGCCCACAGCAGGGCGGCGAAGGCGATGCCGACCGGGCTGTTGCGGCCGAGCAGGGCGATGCCGATGCCGAGGAAGCCGATGCCGGTGGGGAAGTTCAGGTTGTAGGTGTGGGTGTCGCCCATCAGGATCGGCAGGCCCGCGAGACCGGCGAGGCCGCCGGAGATGAGCATCGCGGTGAGGACCATGCGCTTGGGGTCGACGCCGCTGGCCGCCGCGGCGGACTCGGAGGTGCCGGAGGCGCGCAGGTCGAAGCCGAAGCGGGTGCGGTTGAGGACGAGCCAGTAGCCGATGCCGAGCAGGACGGCGAGGACGATCAG
This sequence comes from Streptomyces sp. NPDC048392, assembly GCF_043200575.1. Lineage (NCBI taxonomy): Bacteria > Bacillati > Actinomycetota > Actinomycetes > Kitasatosporales > Streptomycetaceae > Streptomyces > Streptomyces sp. NPDC048392. The sequence continues at coordinate 3,895 of NZ_JBICYB010000047.1, read as the reverse complement.
GCCGTAGATCTCGCCGGCCGCGCCCATGTCGATGCCGGGGATCCAGCCGGACTCGTGCATCTCGCCGGTGGTGCTGTTGTTGCCGATCTTGACGCCGAAGACGTCCGGCTTCCACATGTAGACGATGAGCGAGGAGGCGATCGCGTTGAGCATGATCGTCGCGACCACCTCGCTGACGCCCCGGGTCACCTTGAGGACACCGGCGATGCCGGACCAGAACGCGCCGGTGAGGACGGCGGTCAGGAGCAGCAGCGGGACCTGGAGGAAGGCCGGCAGGTCGGCGTGGGCGCCGACGATCGCGGCCATCATGGCGGCGAGCTGGTACTGGCCGTCCACGCCGATGTTGAACAGGTTCATCCGGAAGCCGATGGCCACCGCCAGGGCCGCGATGTAGTAGAGCGAGGCCTGGTTGATGATCAGGACCTGGATGTCGGAGAACCCGGCCTGCTCGAACATCAGGGCGAACGGTTCGACCGGGTTCTTGCCCGAGGCGACCAGGACGATCGCGCTGAGCACGAAGGCCACGGCGAGCGCGATGACCGGGCCGGCCACCGCGAGGAGCACGCGCTCCTTGTCGAACTTCTTCATCAGCGGGCCTCGTCTTCCGGAGACTCGGGGGACGCGGCGGACTTCGAGGAGTCGGTCGCGTCGGCCGGGGTCTCGGGGTTCTCTTGGTGTTCCAGGTGTCCGGAGGCGGCACCGGTCATCGCCGAGCCCAGCGCCTCGGGGGTGATGGTGGCCGGGTCGGCGTCCGCGACCAGCCTGCCGTCGTAGATCACCCGGAGGGTGTCGGACAGACCGATCAGCTCGTCCAGGTCGGCGGAGATCAGCAGCACGGCCAGGCCCTCGCGGCGGGCCTCGCGGATGTGGTCCCAGATCGCGGCCTGGGCGCCGACGTCCACGCCGCGGGTGGGGTGGGCGGCGATGAGGAAGCGCGGCTTGTGGCTCATCTCGCGGCCGACGATCAGCTTCTGCTGGTTGCCGCCGGAGAGCGAGGCCGCGGTGACGTCGATGCCGGGGGTGCGGACGTCGTACGTCTCGACGATGCGGCGGGTGTCGCCCTGGGCGCTCTTCAGGTCCAGCCAGACGCCCTTGCTGTTGGGCTTCTCGGTGACGTGGCCGAGGATGCGGTTCTCCCAGAGGGGGGCCTCCAGGAGCAGGCCGTGGCGGTGGCGGTCCTCGGGGATGTAGCCGACGCCCTTTTCGCGGCGCTTGCGGGTGGGCAGCGCGGTGATGTCCTGGTCGAGGAAGCGGATGGCGCCGGAGTCGGCGTGGCGCAGTCCGATGAGCGCGTCGACCAGTTCGGTCTGGCCGTTGCCCTCGACGCCGGCGATGCCGAGGATCTCCCCGGCGTGGATCGTGAAGGAGATGTCGTCGAGCAGGGCCTTGCCGCCCGGCGCCGCCAGCCGCAGCGTGTCCACGGTGAGGACCGCGCGGTCGGTGACCGTCGACTCCGCCGTCTGCGGAGTCGGCAGTTCGCTGCCGACCATCAGCTCGGCGAGCTGGTGGGGCGTCGTCTCGGCGGGGACGGCCGTACCGACCGTCGTACCGCGGCGGACGACGGTGATCTCGTCGGCGACCGAGAGGACCTCGCCCAGCTTGTGGGAGATGAAGATGACGGACAGGCCTTCGGCCTTCAGTTCGCGCAGGTTGTCGAAGAGGGCGTCGACCTCCTGCGGGACCAGGACGGCCGTCGGCTCGTCGAGGATCAGCGTGCGGGCGCCGCGGTAGAGGACCTTGAGGATCTCCACGCGCTGGCGGGCGGCGACACCCAGCTCCTCGACCAGGACGTCGGGGCGCACGCCGAGGCCGTACCGCTCGGAGATCTCGTTGATCTTCCGGCGGGCCCTGCCGCCGATGCCGTACAGCTTCTCGCTGCCGAGGACCACGTTCTCCAGGACCGTGAGGTTGTCGGCGAGCATGAAGTGCTGGTGGACCATGCCGATGCCGCGCACGATGGCGTCGGCGGGCGAGGAGAAGGTCACCTTCTCGCCGTCGATCGCGATGGTGCCCTCGTCCGGCCGCTGCATGCCGTAGAGGATCTTCATCAGCGTCGACTTGCCGGCGCCGTTCTCGCCGACGAGGGCGTGGACGGTGCCCTTGCGCACGGTGAGGTGGATGTCGTGGTTGGCCACGACTCCGGGGAAACGCTTGGTGATCCCGGCGAGTTCGACGGCGGTCACCGATTCGTTGACCGCCGCTCCGGCCGGAGGGCTGCTGGACGCGTTGATGGCGCACTCTCCTGGGGACGGGGGCCGTCTACGCGCGTAGCGCCCCTACGGCATCTAAAAGCGGCGGCGACACATCGACACGACGGGGTACGGGGAGGGCGACTCGGGGCGCTCTCCCCGTACCCCGCCGAGCGGTGCAACCGCCGCGGTTACACGCTGTTCGAGGTGTAGCGGGTGCTGCTCAGCTGCTCTTGACCTTGATCTCGCCGCTGACGATCTTCTCCTTGGCCGTCTTGATGGCTGCCTGGAGCTCGGCGTCGTCCGCGAACTTCGGGTTGGAATCCGCGAGGCCGACCTCGCCGGACTTCAGATCGCCCCGAACGATACCGGTCTCGGGGTTGCCGTCCTCGACCGACTTCGCAAGGCTGTACACCGCCTTGGCGACGTCCTTGGTGGCCGAGGTCAGGATGGAGTCCTTGTACTTCGCGAGGGCTTCCTGCTTGTACTGGTCGGAGTCGACACCGATCGCCCAGACCTCGTTGGCGGCGGCGGCCTCGATCACGCCCTGGCCGGAGAGACCGGCCGCCGCGTACACCACGTCGGCCTTCTTCTCGATCTGGCCCTCGGCGGCGGTCTTGCCCTTGTCGGGGCTGGAGAAGCCGCCCTCCTCCGCGGTCTGCGTGAGGTACTGCGAGATGACCTTGACCTTCGGGTCGGTGTCCTTGACGCCCTGCTCGTAGCCGGCCTGGAACTTGTGGATCAGCGGGACGTTCACACCGCCCACGAAGCCGACCGTGCCGGTCTTGGTGCTCTTGGCGGCGGCGACACCGGCGAGGTAGGACGCCTCCTGCTCGTTGAAGACCAGGTCCGCCACGTTCTTCTTCTCGATCGTGGCGTCGTCCACGATGCCGAAGGTGGTGTCCGGGTACTTCTCCGCGACGCTCTTCATGGCGGTGGCGTACGCGTAGCCGATGCCGACGACCGGGTTGTAGCCCTGCTTCGCCAGCGAGGACAGCCGCTGCTCCTTGTCGGCGTCCGTCTCACCGTCGGTGGGCTCGACGTCGGCCGTCTGGTAGCCGAACTCCTTCTTGGCCTGTTCGAGACCGGCGTACGCGGCGTCGTTGAAGGACTGGTCGCCCTTGCCGCCGATGTCGTACGCGATGGCGAGACCCTTGTCACCCTTGGACTCCGAGGAACCGGAGTCGGTCGATGTTCCGCCGCAGGCGGCGAGTGCGAGGGCCAGGGAGGCGGTCGCTGCGCCTGCGACCGTGATCCGGGAAATCCGGCGCATGTCTGGTGCTCCTGTCGTACAAGCGCCGGGGACGGTTCGGGCTGCGGCGCTGGCTTCGCCGCAGATTAACGCGCGTAGACCTGCCTGAAAACCCCTTCTGTCCACCTTGTTATCCGCCCGTGAGCAAGGGTCCGCCGTTTGGATCAGGCGGGCGGGGCGAGGCGGCGTGCCCCGGCATGACCCGAACGACGGCCCCGGGTGAGGCGAACGGCGTTACGGGACTTACCGGACGCAAGCGGAGGGTGGCGGAGGGTGAGGCCTGGCCCCGGAGCGCGGCACACGAAGGATGACGCCGCCTCCCGGGGCGCGGCACGGTGAAGCGGGGGGGGGGGCGGGGGGGGCCCCCCCCCCCACCCCCGGCACGGAAAAGGCCACGCGCCCGGGGGGGGGGGACACCCCAAAAAACAATATAAGACACGAGCCAAAGGCCACC
>NZ_JBICYB010000046.1:0-32227 GCF_043200575.1 Streptomyces sp. NPDC048392 | reverse complement strand
AACAACCCCTCAACGCCCACAAGTCCGGCACCATCAAGGGCCTCGACGCACACATCGGCGCGTCCCTCACCTCCGGCGCCACCATCTGCGACATCGGGGACTGATCGCCATGGCAGCACTCAGCTACTCCGATGCCGTGAGCGAGGCCCTGGAGCGTCTGCGTCCGATCGGTTTCGAGCACGGCCGAAGCCTCGTCAACCACGCCCCGATGGCCGCCGAGGCCCTCGCCCACATGGGGTACGCCGACGAAGTCCCGGCGTGGATCGAGCGGAACCTGCGCAGCCGCGCCTACCACGACCCGCCCGAGCGCCGCCGGACCATCGACCCCGCCGACCCCGCCGACTGGCGGGCCGCACTCGGCGACTTCTCCCGGGTGGCCGACTGGACGGCGCTGTTCGACAGGGAGCTGGCGGAGAGCCCCTGGCCCCGGGTACTGGCCCGCTGGTGGCCGCGGCTGCTGCCCGGCATGTCCGCGGTGCTCACGCACGGAGTGATCCGTACCGCGCACGCGGTCCGAGCCGTGGCCGCCGCTCCCGGCGACAACCGGCTCCAGCTGGGCGAACTGGCGCAGGGCCTGGGGTACTGGGCCGCACGCCACTCCACCCACGGCATCGTCGCCGACCCCGACGACGTACGAGGCCCCGACGGCGTACGGGGCCCCGACGGCGTGGCCGACCACGGCGGTACCGCGGGCCCGGGCGGCGGCCCGGCCGCCGAAGACGACGGACGCGACCCGGCCGCACGGGCGCTGGACGCTCTCGTGGCCGAGTACGCCGGCGTCTACGCCACCGTTTCCCAACATCACCCGATCCCGCTGATCCACGCGGTCACCGGACCCGCGGCGGTGCGACTGGTCGTCGAGCACCTGCCGCCCGCCCAGCGCCGCCCCTCCTACCTGACCGCGCGTGCCGTCAGCCGCACGATGCTCGACTGGTTCCACGCCACGCCCCACCCGGCGCCCCCGCCGCCCGCGGCCGTGCCCGGCCCGGCGGAGGTCTTCGCACGGGCCGTGGAGATCGGCGACGAGCACACCATCAAACTCGCCGAGGTCGCGGTCCGCCACGAGGCGTTCGCGCCCGACCCCCGGCACGCGGCGGCCGCGCACGTGGCGAACGAGGCCATCGGGCGCCTGTACCGCTGATCCGCCCCACACCCGTTCCCTCCCCCGCCCACCCGGCGGGGAGTTCCCGAGGAGTGTCATGGACGCACAAGTCATCGTCGTGGGCGCCGGGCCGGCCGGCATGATGCTCGCGGGCGAGCTGCGGCTCGCGGGCGTCGACGTCGTCGTACTGGAGAAACTCGCCGCACGCACCGGAGAGTCACGCGGTCTCGGCTTCACCGCCCGCACCATGGAGGTCTTCGACCAGCGCGGCCTGCTGTCCCGGTTCGGGGACGTCGAGGTCAGCAACGTGGGCCACTTCGGCGGCCTGCCGGTGGACTTCGGCGTGCTCGACGGGGCCCACCAGGCGGCCAAGAGCGTGCCGCAGTCGGTCACCGAGACCGTCCTGGAGGAGTGGTGCACCCGCCTGGGCGCCGACCTGCGACGCCGCCACGAGGTGCGGTCCGTCACGGAGAAGGAGGACTGCGTCGAGGTCGAGGTGAGCGGCCCCGACGGAGTGCACCGGCTGCGCTGCGAGTACCTCGTCGGCTGCGACGGCGGCCGCTCGGTGATCCGCAAGAAGGCCGGTTTCGACTTCCCGGGCACGCCCTCGACCCTGGAGATGTACCTCGCCGACGTCAAGGGCGTGGACCTGCAGCCCCGGATGATCGGCGAGACCCTGGCCGGCGGCATGGTCATGGTCGGCCCGCTGCCCGGCGGGATCACCCGGCTGATCGTGTGCGAGCGCGGCACCCCGCCGAAGCGGCGCGAGCAACCGCCGGCCTGGGACGAGGTGGCCGCGGCCTGGCAGCGGCTGACCGGCGACGACATCTCGCACGCCGAGCCGGTGTGGCTGTCGGCCTTCGGCGACGGCACGCGGCAGGTCTCCGAGTACCGGCGCGGACGGGTCTTCCTGGCCGGCGACTCCGCGCACATCCACCTCCCGGCCGGCGGCCAGGGCATGAACACCAGCATCCAGGACTCGGTGAACCTCGGCTGGAAGCTCGGTGCCGTGGTGCGCGGCCGGGCCCCCGAACCACTGCTCGACAGCTACCACGCCGAACGCCACCCCGTGGGGGAACGGCTGCTGATGAACACCCGGGCCCAGGGGCTGCTGTTCCTGTCCGGGCCGGAGGTGCAGCCGCTGCGCGACGTACTGACCGAACTGATCCGGTATCCCGAGGTCGGCCGGCACTTCGCGGCGATGGTGTCCGGGCTGGAGATCCGCTACGACCTCGACGGCGGCTCCCACCCGCTGCTCGGCCGGCGGATGCCCGACGTGGAGCTGAGCGGGCACAGGCTGCTGTCGCGCGGCACCGAGGCCCTGCGGGCCGGGCGTGGTGTGCTGCTGGACCTCGCCGACAACGACCGGCTGCGCGAGCGTGCCCGGCCCTGGCTGGACCGGATCGACGTCGTGACCGCCACCCCCGTGCTGCCGGGGGACAGCGTCCTGGCCGGCACCACCGCCGTACTGGTCCGCCCGGACGGCTACGTGGCCTGGGCCGCCCCCGGCAGCCACGCCGACCTGCCGATGGCCCTGGAGCGCTGGTTCGGACCGGCCCGCTGACCCGTCGCCCGCACTCGCCCACCCGCCCAGAGGAGAGACCATGCACAGCACGTTGATCGTCGCCCGGATGGAACCGGACAGCAGCACCGAGGTCGCCCGGCTCTTCGGCGAGTTCGACGGCACCGAGATGCCCCACCTGATGGGCACCCGGCGCCGCCAGCTCTTCGCCTACCGCGGCCTCTACTTCCACCTGCAGGACTTCGACAGCGACAACGGCGGCGAACTGATCGAGCAGGCCAAGAGCGACAGCCGGTTCGTACGGATCAGCGAGGACCTCAAGCCGTTCATCGAGGCCTACGACCCCGCGACGTGGCGCTCACCCGCCGACGCGGTCGCCACCCGCTTCTACGACTGGGAGGGACGGGCGTGAGCGCCAGACGAGTGGTCATCACGGGCATCGGGGTCACCGCACCCGGCGGAGTGGGCCGGAAGAACTTCTGGAGCCTGCTCAGCGACGGCCGCACCGCGACCCGGGGGATCACCTTCTTCGACCCCTCCGCGTTCCGGTCCCGGGTCGCCGCCGAGATCGACTTCGACCCCGAGGAACACGGGCTGAGCCCCCAGGAGATCCGCCGGATGGACCGGGCGGCCCAACTGGCGGTCGTCACCGCCCGCGAGGCGCTCGCCGACAGCGGACTCGACCTGTCCGGCGCCGACCCGCACCGGGTCGGGGTCACCATCGGCAGCGCGGTCGGCGCCACCATGGGCCTCGACCAGGAGTACCGGGTCGTCAGCGACGGCGGCCGGCTCGACCTCGTGGACCACCGGTACGCGGTGCCGCACCTGTACAACTACCTGGTGCCCAGCTCCCTGGCCGCCGAGGTGGCGTGGGCGGCCGGCGCCGAGGGCCCGGCCACGGTCGTCTCCACCGGCTGCACCTCCGGACTGGACTCCGTCGGACACGCGGTGGAGCTGATCCGGGAGGGCTCGGCGTGCGCCATGGTGGCCGGGGCCACCGACGCCCCGATCTCACCGATCACCCTGGCCTGCTTCGACGCCATCAAGGCCACCACCCCCCGAAACGACGACCCCGAACACGCCTCGCGGCCCTTCGACAGCACCCGCAACGGCTTCGTGCTCGGCGAGGGCTCGGCGGTGTTCGTCCTGGAGGAGCTGGAGGCCGCCAGGCGGCGCGGCGCGCACATCTACGCGGAGATCGCCGGCTACGCCTCGCGCTGCAACGCCTTTCACATGACGGGACTGCGCCCGGACGGTCTGGAGATGGCCGAGGCGATCACGGTCGCGCTGGACGAGGCCCGGCTCAACCCGCAGGACGTCGACTACGTCAACGCGCACGGCTCGGGCACCAAGCAGAACGACCGTCACGAGACCGCCGCCTTCAAGAAGAGCCTGGGGGACCACGCCTACCGGACCCCGGTGTCCTCCATCAAGTCCATGGTCGGACACTCGCTCGGCGCCATCGGCTCGATCGAGATCGCCGCCTCGGTCCTCGCCATGGAGCACGGCGTGGTGCCGCCCACGGCCAACCTGCACACCCCCGACCCCGAGTGCGACCTGGACTACGTACCGCTGACGGCGCGCGAACACCGCACCGACGCGGTGCTGACCGTCGGCAGCGGGTTCGGCGGCTTCCAGAGCGCGATGGTGCTCGCCCGACCGGAGAGGAACGCGGCATGAGCGCGGCCACAGCGCGGACCGTGGTGACGGGGCTCGGCATCGCCGCGCCCAACGGCCTGGGCACGACCGACTACTGGGCGGCCACCCGGGCCGGGAAGAGCGGCATCGCCCGCGTCACCCGCTTCGACCCGTCCTCGTACCCGTCGCGACTGGCCGGCGAGGTGCCCGGCTTCACCGCGGCCGACCACCTGCCGAACCGGCTGCTGGCACAGACCGACCGGATGACCAGGCTCGCCCTCGTGGCGGCCGACTGGGCGCTGGCCGACGCGGGCACCGGGCCGTCCGACCTGCCCGCCTACGACATGGGCGTGGTCACCGCGAGTTCCTCCGGCGGCTTCGAATTCGGCCAGGGAGAGCTGCGCAACCTGTGGAGCCGCGGCAGTCAGTACGTGTCCGCCTACCAGTCCTTCGCCTGGTTCTACGCCGTCAACAGCGGCCAGATCTCCATCCGCAACGGCATGAAGGGCCCGAGCGGCGTCCTCGTGTCCGACCAGGCCGGCGGGCTGGACGCGCTGGCACACGCGCGGCGGCAGATCCGCAAGGGCACCCGGCTGATCATGTCCGGGTCGATCGACGCCTCGATCTGCCCCTGGGGCTGGGTGGCCCAGCTGGCCGGTGGCCGGCTGACCACCGAGCAGGAAGCCGACCGGGCCTATCTGCCCTTCGACGCCGCGGCGAGCGGCCACGTTCCCGCCGAGGGCGGTGCGCTGCTCGTCCTGGAGTCGGAACAGTCGGCGGCGGAGCGCGGCGCCCGGGTGTACGGCGAGATCGCGGGTTACGGAGCCACCTTCGACCCCGCTCCCGGCAGCGGTCGGCCGCCGGGCCTGCGCAAGGCGATCGAAGTCGCCCTCGCCGACGCGGGCGTGGACGCGGGCGACGTCGACGTCGTCTTCGCGGACGCGGCGGCCGTGCCGGAGCTGGACCGGGCGGAGGCGGACGCGCTCAACGCGGTCTTCGGACCGCACGGCGTCCCGGTCACCGCGCCCAAGACGATGACCGGACGCCTCTACTCGGGCGCCGCCCCGCTGGACGTGGCGACCGCCCTGCTCGCCGCCCGGGACGGCGTCGTACCCGCCACCACCAACGTCGACCCGGACGCCTCCTACGATCTCGACCTGGTCACCGAGTCACGCCACGCCGACATCCGCACCACCCTGGTCCTCGCGCGGGGCGAGTGCGGCTTCAACTCGGCCCTGGTCGTCCGCACTCCCTGAGCCGCCGGCTCCCCTGAGCCGCCCGGCTCCCTGACACCCCGGTCCACGAGCACCACCGCCCGGTGTGTGCGGGCCAAGGCCGCCCTCCGGCGCGGCAACGGCCGGGCCGTACACCGCCCGGCCACCGGCCCGTACGCCGCCCGGCCGCCCCCTGCCGGCCGCCCCCCGGCCCGGCCGACGCACGCTTCGGCTGCCCGAGGGGCCGGTCGCGGGTGCTCCCCCCCGACTCGCCCGTCCGCCCGGTCCGTTCATCGTCTCTCCCACGCCGGACCGGGCGGCGGGCGTTCGTCTCTCCGCGTTCCCGGGGTCCGCCCGGTCGCGGAACACCCACAGAGAGGACCCACCCATGCCCACGCAGTCCTTCACCCTCGACGACCTCAAGCGTGTCCTGCTGGAGGCCGCCGGCGCCGACGAGAGCGTGGATCTCGACGGCGACATCCTCGACACCGACTTCGAGGAACTCAGCTACGAGTCGCTGGCCATCCTCGAGACCTGCGGCCGCATCGAGCGGGAGTACGGCATAGCGCTCGACGACACCGTGGTGACCGAGGCGAAGACGCCCCGGGCCCTGCTGGACGTGGTCAACACCCAGCTCGCCGGCGTCGCCACCGCGGCCTGACCCGCGTAGCCCCAACCCCCACTGCCTGCCGCGGCCGGGTCGCCCCTTCCCCCCTCGCCCGGCCGCGGCGGCCCCGGACGCAGCCGCCCACCCAGCACGCACTAGGGAGCACCAGTCATGTCCGAGAAGCATCAGCGGGTCGCCCTCGTATCCGGGGCCACCAGCGGAATCGGCCGCGCCGCCGCGCGGCTGCTGGCCGAACAGGGGCACCGGGTCTTCATCGGGTCCCGCGATCCCGAGAACGTCGCCACCACCGTCAAGGAACTGCGCGCCGAGGGCCTGGAGGCCGACGGCTCCGTCCTCGACGTCCGCTCCGCGCTGTCGATCGAGACCTTCGTCCAGTCCGCCGTGGACCGCTACGGCACCGTGGACGTCCTGGTCAACAACGCGGGCCGGTCCGGTGGCGGTGTCACCGCCGAGATCGACGACGAACTCTGGTACGACGTCGTCGAGACCAACCTGAACAGCGTCTTCCGGCTGACCCGCGCCGTCCTGACCACCGGCGGCATGCGCGGCAAGAACCGCGGCCGCATCATCAACATCGCCTCCACCGCCGGCAAGCAGGGCGTGGTCCTCGGTGCCCCCTACTCCGCCTCCAAGCACGGAGTGGTCGGTTTCACCAAGGCCCTCGGCAACGAACTCGCCCCCACCGGCATCACCGTCAACGCCGTCTGCCCCGGCTACGTGGAGACGCCGATGGCGCAGCGGGTGCGTGCCGGGTACGCCGCCGCCTACGACACCACCGAGGACGCCATCCGCGACAAGTTCACCGCGAAGATCCCGCTCGGACGCTACTCCACGCCCGAGGAGGTCGCCGGCCTCGTCGGCTACCTCGCCTCCGACACCGCGGCGTCCATCACCGCACAGGCCCTGAACGTCTGCGGCGGTCTCGGCAACTTCTGAGCCCGGCCGCCCCCGCGCACCCCGACGAGGAGATCCCCCATGTCCACATCCGAGCCACGGGAAGTCGAGCACGGGACAACGGTCTCGGCCCCGGCCGACGACGTCTACCGCCTCATCGCCGACGTGACCAACTGGCCGCGTATCTTCCCGCCGACCATCTACGTCGACCACCTGGAGCGCTCCGGCGACGAGGAACTGATCAGGATCTGGGCCACCGCCAACGGCGAGGCCAAGAACTGGACCTCGCGCCGTGTCCTCGACCCCGAGAAGCTCCGGATCACCTTCCGGCAGCAGGTCTCCGCACCTCCGGTCGCCAGCATGGGCGGCACCTGGATCGTCGAACCGCTCGACGAGCGCACCGCACGCGTCCGGCTGCTCCACGACTACACGGCCGTCGACGACGACCCGGCCGGCCTCGCCTGGATCGAGGAGGCCGTGGACCGCAACTCCCGCACCGAACTCGCGGCGCTGAAGACCAACGTCGAACTCGCCGCGGCCTCAGGGGAACTCACCTTCTCCTTCGAGGACACCATCGCCATCGACGGCTCCGCCAAGGACGCCTACGACTTCGTCAACGAGGCCGACCGGTGGGCCGAACGGCTGCCGCACGTGGCGACCGTACGCCTCACCGAGGACACCCCCGGCCTGCAGACCCTGGAGATGGACACCCGGGCCAAGGACGGCTCCACCCACACCACCCAGTCGTACCGGGTGTGCCTGAAGGACCGGAAGATCGCCTACAAGCAGACCACGCTGCCGGCCCTGATGAGCCTGCACACCGGCTACTGGACCTTCCGCGACACGGACAACGGCGCCCTCGCCTCCTCACAGCACACCGTCGTGCTGCGACCCGAGAACATCCGGCGGATCCTGGGCCCCGGGGCGGGGGTCGCCGAGGCCCGCGAGTACGTGCGCACCGCGCTGAGCACCAACAGCCGGGCCACGCTTGGCCATGCCCGGGACTACGCCGAGGCGAGGCACTGACGCATGTCCGGTGCCGACACAGCCGATACGCACGTCGTCGTGGTCGGTGCCGGCCCCGTCGGGCTGATGCTCGCCGGGGAGCTGCGGCTCGGCGGAGCCGAGGTGACCGTGCTGGAACGGCTGAGCACCCCGACCACCGAGTCCCGGGCCTCCACGCTGCACGCGCGGACGATGGAGATCCTCCGGCTGCGCGGCCTGCTCGACACCCCCGGCGGTTTCGGCGACCCGCTCCCGCCGCGTGAGCCCAGGGGCCACTTCGGCGGCCTCCCCCTGGACCTCACGCTGCCCAGCTCCCACCCGGGTCAGTGGAAGGTCCCGCAGGTGCGCACCGAGGAGATCCTCGGTGCCTGGGCGGTCCGTCTCGGGGCCCGTGTGCTGCGCGGCCACCACGTCGTCTCCGTCGACCAGGACGCGCGCCGGGTGCGGGTGGTGGCCGAGCACGCGGGACGGCGCACCACGTTCACCGCCCGCTACGCCGTCGGCTGTGACGGCGAGCGGTCGGCCGTGCGCCGACTGACCGGCATCGGCTTCCCCGGCGTCGACGCCGAACGGGAGCTGATCCGCGCCGACGTGGACGGCATAGAGATCCCCGACCGGCGCTTCCAGCGGCTGCCGAAGGGGCTGGCGATCGCGGCCCGGCGCGGCGACGGCGTCACCCGCGTGATGGTCCACCGTTTCGGCACCCCGCCGCGCGGCGACGGCGAGGCGGGCTTCGCGGACATCGTGACGGCCTGGCGGGACGTCACCGGCGAGGACATCTCCGGCGGTGACCCGCTGTGGGTGAACTCCTTCGGGGACGCGTCCAGACAGGCCGAACGCTACCGCGAGGGCCGGATCCTGCTGGCCGGCGACGCCGCGCACCAGCAGATGCCGATCGGTGGCCAGGCACTCAACCTGGGACTCCAGGACGCGTTCAACCTGGGCTGGAAACTCGCGGCCACCGTGTCCGGCCGGGCCCCCGAGGGCCTCCTGGACACGTACCACGAGGAACGGCACGCGGTCGGGCAGCGCGTGCTGTCCACCATCCGCGCGCAGGCCCGTCTGCTGCTCGGCGGTCCCGAGGTGGAGGCCGTGCGCTCGGTGATCGGGGAACTGATCCCGTACGAGCCGGTCCGGACGCACCTGGCCGGCCTGATCAGCGGCCTCGACGTCCGCTACGGCGCGCAGGAGGACCCCGTCCCGGTGGGCGCGCGGCTGCCCGGCCCGCCGCCCGGCTCCCCCACCCCCGCGCCGGCACCACTGCGCCGGGCCCGCGGGCTGCTTCTCGTGGCGGTCCGCGACGAGGAATCGCGCGAGGCCCTCGTGCGCGCCGCGCGCCCGTGGGCCGGCACCGTCGACACCGTGACGGTCCCGCCCGCCGAGGCCGGCACCGTGGCGGCCCCGCCCGCCGAGGGCGGCACCGTGGCGGCCCCGCCCGCCGAGGGCGGCCTCCCGCGGGACGCCGCCGCCGTCCTCGTCCGCCCCGACGGCCACGTCGCCTGGACGGGCGGCACACCGGACGGTCTGCGGGCGGCGCTCGCCCGCTGGTTCGCCCCCGACACGCAGGCCCTCCACCGGGCCGAGCACCCCGTCGGGCCACGGCGGCGCCCCACGCGCCAGCACGCCGCACGACCCCAAGCCGCACGACCCCAAGCCGCACGAACTCACGGCAGGAGAGAGAACATGGGCAATCTGACCGGACGCACCGCGCTCGTCACGGGCGCCAGCCGGGGCATGGGACGGGCCACCGCCGAGCGGCTCGCCCGCGACGGCGCGCTCGTCGCCGTGCACTACGGCACCAGCCGGGACGCGGCCGCCGCGGTCGTCGACGGCATCGAGCGGGACGGCGGACGAGCCTTCGCCGTACGGGCCGACCTCGGCACCCCCGGCGACGTGCACGAGCTGTTCCTCGCCCTGGAGGAGGGCCTGAAGGAGCGCACCGGCTCCACCGAGCTGGACATCCTGGTCAACAACGCCGGGGTGATGGGCGGGGTCAAGCCCGAGGACACCACGCCGGAACAGTTCGACCGGATCATCGCCGTGAACGCCAAGGCACCGTTCTTCATCATCCAGCGGGCGCTCGCCAACATGCCCGACGGCGCCCGGATCGTGAACGTCTCCTCCGGACTGACCCGGTTCGCCAACCCCGACGAGATCGCCTACGCGATGAGCAAGGGCGCCGTGGAGCAACTCGCGCTGCACTTCGCCAAGGCGCTCGGTCCGCGCCGCATCACGGTCAACAGCGTCGCCCCGGGGATCACCCGCAACGGGAACCCGGTGTTCGACGTCCCCGAGGCCGTCGAGGCGATGGCCGCGCTGTCCGCCTTCAACCGGGTCGGTGAACCGCAGGACGTCGCCGACGTCATCGCCTTCCTGGTGTCCGACGAAGCCCGCTGGGTCACCGGCTCCTTCGTCGACGCCAGCGGCGGCACCCTCCTGGGCTGACACCATGACCAGGACCGTTCCGCAGCCGCTGGCCGAGGCCGGGGAAGGGCGGTGGAGCCCCCGGCTGTGGGGGCTGCTGCTGGTCCTCGCCGGCAACATGCTCATCGACGCGCTCGAGGTGTCCGGGGCGGTGGTGGCGCTGCCCTCCATCGGCACGGATCTCGGGCTGCCCCTGACGAGCACGCAGTGGGCGATGACCGGCTTCGCCGTCGGCTTCGGCGGCCTCATGCTCTTCGGCACCCGGGTGGTGGCCCTGCTGGGCCGCCGCCGGGTCTACCTGGTGGCACTGCTCGGGTTCGCCGCCGCCTCCCTGGTCAGCGCGTTCGCCCAGGAGCCTGCGCTGCTCATCGCGACCCGGCTGGTCAAAGGCTTCTGTGCCGCGCTGACGGCTCCCACCGGGCTCGCCATCATCTCCACCGCCTTCCCGCAGGGCCGCCCCCGCAGCCGGGCGGTGTCCGTCTACACCCTTTTCGGCGCCGGTGGGTTCACGGCGGGCCTGCTGCTGTCCGGCTGGCTGAGCACCTACAGCTGGCGACTGGCCTTCGCCTTCCCGGCCCCGGTCGTCCTGCTGCTCTTCGCCGCCGGACTGCGTCTCATCCCCGGCGAGGACGGCCCACCGGGCGGCTCCCCGGCCGGTGCCCGGCACTACGGCGTGGCGGGCGCCACCGCCTTCACGGGCGCGCTGCTCGCCCTCGTGTACGGCATCACCGCGCTGCCCGGGCACGGCTGGACCGACGTCCGGGTCGTCGGGGCCCTCACCGCGGCCCTCCTGCTGCTGGTCCTGTTCCGGTCGTTGGAACGGGCCGCACCGGCCCCGCTGCTGCCCGTCCGCCTGTCGCGCAGCGGGGCCCTGGTCCGCTCGGCCCTCGGCGCGGCCTGCCTCAACGGCTCCTATCTCGGACTGCTGTTCGTGCTGACGTACCAGACGCAGACCGTCGCCGGCTGGTCGCCGCCGGTCGCGGCCGCGGCCCTGCTGCCGGCCGCCGTGCCACCGGCGCTCACCGCGCTCGCCTCGGGACGGCTGATCGCCCGGTTCGGCGCTCCGCGCCTCGTCGCGGCCGGAGCCGCCAGCGCGTTCGCCGGATACCTGCTGCAACTGCGGCCCGGCTGGCCACTGGACTACACCGGCCGGCTGCTGCCGACGCTGCTGCTGGTGGGGGTGGGCTTCGTGCTGTCCTTCGCCGCGCTGAACGTGCAGGCCACCTCCGAGCTGGCGCCCGCCGACCGCGCCGCGGGCAGCGGGCTCTACCAGACGGCCGTGCAGCTCGCCGCGGTCCTCGCGGTCGCGCTGGTCGCGGCGCTGCTCGCCGGCGCGGGCCGGGAAAGCGGGTCCGCGGCGCAGCTCGCCGCCTGCCGGCCGGCCCTGGTCCTGGTGGCCGCTCTCGGCGGTATCGGCCTGCTCACCGGACTCACCGGGCTCGCCCGGTCCGGCACCGCGGACCGCACGGCCGTACACCGCGCCTGACGTTCACTCCTCCACTCCGCGACGGGGCACGATCATGGATCTGACAACGAAGAACTGGGTCTTCGACGGCCTGGACGGCCTCGACGACCTCGACTACGAGTTCGAACGGGACCACATCGCCGAGCCGGAGCCCCCGGATCTGGCGCACCTGGCCTCGTGCGACCTGGCCGAGCGCACCCGCCTCATCGACCTCTACGTACGGGAGGAACTGGCCCGGGTGCTGCGGGTGCCGCCGGACACCATCGACACCGTGGGACGTCCCATGAACAGCCTCGGCATCGGGTCCATCAACGGACTGGAACTGCAGCGCCGCATGGAGGCCGTACTGCGGGTCGACGTCAACCTCAACCGGCTGCTGCGGGCCAACAGCGCCGCCGAGCTCATCGACTGCCTGGCCGGACAGCTCGGCCCCGAGGACAGCCCCCACAAGCGCGACGGGCCAGGCGGCCGCCTCGTCCCGCACGACGTGCTGGGCACGAGGTGATCGCGCGGCTCGAGGACCGGCCGGAGGCCGCGGCCACCGCGCCGCGGCTGCCCGTGCCCGGGCACCTCGACGTGTGGCTGGTGCGCCGCCCCCGGCTGGAGACGGCGGCCGGGACGCTCGCCCTGGGCGAGCTGAGCGAGCCGGAACGCCGACGTACGGCCTCCTTCGTACGCCCCGCCGACGGGGTGACGTACGCGTCCGCGCACATCGCGCTGCGCCGGCTGCTCGGCGCCTACCTGGGGCGTCCGGCGGCGGGCGTCCCCTTCGTGCGCGAGCCCTGCCCCGGATGCGCCGGGCCGCACGGCAGGCCGGCGGTCCGCCATCCCGACCCGCCGCTGCACTTCTCCCTGGCGCACAGCCACGGCATGGCGGTGGTCGCCGTCTCCCGGGCCGTGCTCGGGGTGGACGTGGAGCGGCTGCCGCGGGCCGAGACCGTCGAGGTGTGCGCCGCGGCGCTGCACCCCGGCGAGCGGGCCGAGCTGGCGGGGCTGGACGCCGAGGAACGGCGCGTGGCCTTCGGCCGGATCTGGACCCGCAAGGAGGCCTACCTCAAGGCGCTGGGCACCGGCCTGTCCCGCGACCCCGCCCAGGACTACCTGGGCGCCGATCCGGCCCGCCGGCCGGCCGGCTGGACGCTGCTCGACCTGGCCTCCGGGCCCCGGCACAACGCGGCCGTCGCCGTCCGCGGCGCGCCGCCCGACCGGGTCGCCGTGCGCTGGCTGCCGCCCGCCGCGATCCACGTCGACGGGTCGGTGGACCTGACCGCCGGCGGCATGACCATCCGCGTATCCGACTGGGGAGCGTGACGCCACTATGTCGACCGACCAGAGCATCGAACTCACGACCGAGCGACGGCCGCCGCACCGGCGCGAGCACCGGGGCCAGTGGAGCGCCGAGGAGCGCATCGAGGAACTCGGTCTGATCAAACAGGCCGCCCGGCACGGCGACCCGACGGCCACCGAACGGCAGCACGCCAAGGGAAAACTCACTGCCCGCGAACGGATCGAACTGCTCCTCGACGAGGGCTCGTTCACCGAGGTCGAAATGTTGCGCCGGCACCGGGCCACCGGCTTCGGACTGGAGAAGAAACGCCCCTACACCGACGGCGTGATCACCGGCTGGGGCACCGTCCACGGGCGCACGGTCTTCGTGTACGCGCACGACTTCCGGGTCTTCGGCGGTGCCCTCGGCGAGGCACACGCCCTGAAGATCCACAAGATCATGGACATGGCCCTGTCGGCCGGCGCGCCCCTGGTGTCGCTCAACGACGGGGCGGGCGCCCGGATTCAGGAAGGCGTCTCCGCGCTCGCCGGCTACGGCGGCATCTTCCAGCGCAACACCAAGGCGTCCGGCGTCATCCCGCAGATCAGCGTGATGCTCGGCCCGTGCGCGGGCGGTGCCGCCTACTCGCCGGCGCTGACCGACTTCGTCTTCATGGTCCGCGACATCGCGCAGATGTTCATCACCGGCCCGGACGTCGTCAAGGCGGTGACGGGCGAGGAGATCAGCCAGAACGACCTCGGGGGCGCCGACGTCCACGCCACCGCCTCCGGCGTCGCTCATTTCGCCTACGACGACGTGCGTGCCTGCCTGGAAGACGTACGCCACCTGCTGTCCCTGCTGCCGTCCAACAACCGCGACCTGCCGCCGAGCGCACCCGGCTCCGATCCGGCCGGCCGGCGTACCGACCGGCTCCTGGAGATCGTCCCCGACGACCCCGGGCGGGTCTACGACATCCGCGACGTCGTCGAGGAGATCGTGGACGACGGCGACTACTTCGAGGTGCACTCGGGCTGGGCGACCAACGTGGTCTGCGCCCTGTCCCGGCTCGACGGCGAGGTCGTCGGCATCGTCGCCAACCAGCCCGCGTCGTACGCCGGCGTGCTGGACATCGACGCCAGCGAGAAGGCCGCGCGGTTCGTCCAGTTCTGCGACGCCTTCAACATCCCGCTGGTGACGCTGATCGACGTCCCGGGCTTCCTGCCGGGCGTCGACCAGGAACACAGCGGCATCATCCGGCGCGGAGCCAAGCTTCTGTACGCGTACTGCAACGCCACCGTGCCGCGCGTCTCCCTCGTGCTGCGCAAGGCCTACGGCGGCGCGTACATCGTGATGGACTCCCGCTCCATCGGCTCCGACCTGGCCCTGGCCTGGCCGTCCAACGAGATCGCGGTCATGGGCGCGGAGGGCGCGGCCAACGTCATCTTCCGCCGGGAGATCGCCGCGTCCGACGACCCCGAGGGCACCCGCGCGCAGAAGATCAAGGAGTACCGGGCGGAGCTGATGCACCCGTACTACGCGGCCGAACGGGGCCTCATCGACGACGTGATCGATCCGCGGGACACCCGCGGCGCGCTCGTCGGGGCGCTGGCGATGCTGCGTACCAAACAGGCCGACCTGCCGTGCCGCAAACACGGCAACCCGCCGCAGTGAGCGGGACGGACGGCACCGACGAGGCCACGGTCCTCCGGGTCCTGCGGGGCCGGCCCACCCCCGCCGAGATCGCCGCCCTCACCAGCGTCCTGCTCGCCCGCGCGGCCGCCCTCGCCGTCCCCTCGCCCGGCCCGCGCCGCACCCGGCCGACCGCCGGCTGGCGCCGTCCGGAACGCACCGCCCCGCACCGCGACCCCCGGAGCTGGCACAGCACCGGCCGCCGGCCGGGATAGCCGCCCGTTCACCGGAAAGGAGCACCTCCGCCCATGACCCGCCCGCCCCTCGACCCCGCCGCCGGCACCGAGACGGTCACCCTCGCACGGGACGAGCTCGAGGACCTGCGCGCCCAGGTCCGGTCGCTCAACGACCGGACCGAGATCGCCGAGCTGGTCGACCGGTACGTCGTCCTGCTGGACACCCAGGACAAGCACGGCTTCGACGACAGCTGGCCGGCGGCGGTCTTCACCGAGGACTGCCTGCTGGAGTTCCCCGTCGGCGTGCTCGAAGGACGGGACGGTGCCGCCGCCTTCCACTTCGACCGCAAGTCGCGGTTCGCCCGGACGCACCACCTGGCGTCCAACTACAGCATCACCACGGACGGCGACACGGCCCGTGTCCGCGTTCAGCTCGTCGCCTCGCACGTGCACCACGACGACGGCCCCGACCCCGGCGGCCGCTTCGACATCGGCGGCCACAGCGAGGGCGAGGCGGTCCGCACCCCGGACGGCTGGCGGATCCGCCGCTGGCGGTTCCACCTGACGTGGTCGGACGGAGCCGGCCCGCGCCCGGGCCCCGGGCCACGCGCCCTGCGCTCCTCCCAGCCACGCCCCCGCACCTGACCGACCACACCCCGACGAAAGGACGACACCGTGCCAGGCGACCCGGTCACCCTCGACACCGATGCCCTGCAGGACCTCCACGGCGCGGCCCGCCTGCGGGCCTTCGAGACCTTCCTGTGCCGCAGCCTGGCACGCCACCTCCACGTGCCCCCGGCCCACCGGGTCTCCCTGACCCGGCCGCTGTACGCCCAGGGCATCGACTCGCTGACCGCGCTGGCCCTCCAACGCGCCCTGGAGTCGGCGCTGGGGGTCCCCGTCCCCGCGCACCACCTGCTGCGGGAGCAGACCGTCGGAGAACTCGCCGCCGTCCTCAGCACCACGACGGAGCGCGGGACTCACGCCGGCCTGTGAGTAAAGTCTCAGCCCCCGGGAGGCAGTTCCCCGAGTCTCCGGGCACACACAAGAGCGGGGCGGCATCGTCACGATGCCGCCCCGCCTTTTTGCGTAGCAAGAGCACTTCCATGCTCTCTGGTGCGCGAGGGGGGAGTTGAACCCCCACGCCCTTTCGGGCACTGGAACCTGAATCCAGCGCGTCTGCCTATTCCGCCACCCGCGCATTGGGTGTGTTTTCCGGGCCGTTCCTCGCGGTGCGGCGCCTTCCGACACGAGAACATTAGCACGGTGACCGGGGTGGACTCACATCCCTTGAAACCGCCGGACCAGGGCGCCCGCCCTCCTTCGGGCACGCGTCTCGACCCGTACCCGTTCACGTATCAACCTCGTACCGGTCCTGACCGTCTTCCCTGCAGCCGGTAGGGCTCCACGGTCAGGTGCGGGACACTGGTCCGCGGCCACCTCTACGATCCTGGGCATGAGTACCTGCGGGAACGCACCCCGAAGGCCCCCGGGAGTTCGAAGGGGGGCACCGGCGGGAACTCCGAGAGGCGTCGACACCCGTCGACCGGGCCGACAGGGGGAACCAGCCGATCGACCGGCGCGTGGATACGATCAGTAAGCAGTACCAGGTGGGCAGTGCACGGACGAGCGGCCCGCACACCGGCGGCGGTGGGCACGGAACGACGCAAGGCAGCAGTACGCAGGGCAGTGGACAGGACGGCAGCGACGGAGGAGGTGCCCCATGGGAGTCCTGAAGAAGTTCGAGCAGCGTCTCGAAGGTCTGGTCAACGGCACCTTCGCGAAGGTCTTCAAGTCCGAGGTGCAGCCCGTGGAGATCGCGGGAGCGCTCCAGCGTGAATGCGACAACAACGCGACCATCTGGAACCGAGACCGCACCGTCGTGCCCAACGACTTCATCGTGGAACTGAGCACGCCCGACTTCGAGCGCCTCAGCCCCTACTCCGGACAGCTCGGCGACGAGCTGGCCGGCATGGTCCGCGACTACGCCAAGCAGCAGCGCTACACCTTCATGGGACCGATCAAGGTCCACCTGGAGAAGGCGGACGACCTCGACACCGGCCTGTACCGGGTGCGCAGCCGCACGCTCGCCTCCTCCAGCAGCCACCAGGGCGGCCCGGCCCCGGCGGGCCCCGCCGCACCACCGGCACCCGCCGGGCGGCCCGGCGCTCCGGGCGGCGGCTACGGCTACCCGCCGGCCGCCGCCCCCTCCGGCGCCCCGCCCATGCCGCCCGCGCCACCACCCGGCGGCCGCCCCGACGGTTACGGCTACCCGCAGCCCGCGGGCGGCCAGCACCCCCCGGCCGCGCCCGCGCCCGGCGGACCCACCCGCCACTGGATCGAGATCAACGGCACCCGCCACCAGATCTCCCGCGCGACCCTCGTGCTGGGACGCAGCACCGAGGCCGACGTGCGGATCGACGACCCCGGCGTGTCCCGCCGGCACTGCGAGATCCGGCCCGGAACGCCCACCACGATCCAGGACCTCGGGTCCACCAACGGCATCGTGGTGGACGGACAGCACACCACCCGCGCTACGCTCCGCGACGGCTCACGCGTCGTCGTGGGCAGCACCACCGTTATCTACAGGCAAGCCGAAGGGTGATCCGGGGGCAATGTCAGAGCTGACCCTCACGGTCATGCGGCTGGGCTTTCTCGCCGTACTGTGGCTGTTCGTGATCGTGGCCGTACAGGTCATCCGTAGCGACCTCTTCGGTACACGGGTCACCCAGCGCGGCGCGCGGCGCGACGCCGCCCGACCGCAGCAGACCGCCACGCGCCAGGGCCAGGCGCCTCCACCGCAGCGCCAGCAGCCCGGCGGCGGCCGCGGCCGCCGCGGCGCGCCCACCAAACTGGTGGTGACGGAAGGCACCCTCACCGGCACCACCGTCGCCCTCCAGGGCCAGACCATCACGCTCGGCCGGGCCCACGACTCGACGATCGTGCTGGACGACGACTACGCCTCCAGCCGCCATGCCAGGATCTACCCGGACCAGAACGGGCAGTGGATCGTCGAGGACCTGGGCTCCACCAACGGCACCTACCTGGACCGGTCCCGGCTGACGACCCCGACCCCCATCGGTCCGGGGGCGCCGATCCGCATCGGCAAGACCGTCATCGAGCTGCGGAAGTAGTGCTACACCAATGAATGAGCGCGAGCGGAGCGAGCACGCGGCGGCGGCCGGCACCCCGGGCCCCGGCGCGCTCCCGACCGGAGGGTGGGCAGTGTGGCTCGACACGACCGGCTGTACCCGGAGCCGACGGGCGAGGTGCGCATGAGTCTGTCACTGCGCTTCGCCGCCGGTTCTCACAAGGGCATGATCCGGGAGGGCAACGAGGACTCCGGTTACGCCGGTCCCCGCCTGCTCGCCGTCGCCGACGGCATGGGCGGCCAGGCCGCCGGCGAGGTCGCCTCCTCCGAGGTGATCTCCACCATCGTCGCCCTCGACGACGACGTGCCCGGCTCCGACGTCCTCACCTCCCTGGGCGCCGCCGTGCAGCGCGCCAACGACCAGCTGCGGCAGATGGTCGAGGAGGACCCCGCCCTCGAGGGCATGGGCACCACCCTGACCGCCCTGCTGTGGACCGGCCAGCGCCTGGGCATGGTCCACGTCGGCGACTCCCGCGCCTACCTCCTGCGCGACGGCGTCCTCACCCAGATCACCCAGGACCACACCTGGGTGCAGCGCCTCGTCGACGAGGGACGCATCACCGAGGAGGAAGCGGGCACCCACCCGCAGCGCTCCCTGCTGATGCGCGCCCTCGGCAGCGGCGACCACGTCGAAGCCGATCTGTCCATCCGCGAGGTGCGGCCCGGCGACCGCTACCTCCTCTGCTCCGACGGGCTCTCCGGAGTCGTCTCGCACCAGACGCTGGAGGACACCCTCGCCAGCTACCAGGGCCCCGAGGAGACCGTCCAGGAACTGATCCAGCTCGCCCTGCGCGGCGGCGGCCCCGACAACATCACCCTCATCGTCGCCGACGTCCTCGACCTCGACACCGGCGACACCCTCGCCGGACAGCTCTCCGACACCCCCGTGGTCGTCGGCGCCGTCGCCGAGAACCAGGCCCAGGCGGGCGACAACGGCTTCATGCAGACCCCGGCCGGCCGCGCCGCCGGCCTCGGCCGCCGAGGCGGACAGCAGCGCGACGGAGGCGGCGAGTTCGGCCCGCCAGGCAGCGGCGACACCACCGGATACGTCCCGGCCGGCGGCTTCGACGACTACGGGCCCGACGACTTCGTCAAACCCCGCAAGAACCGCAAGTGGCTGAAGAGGTCCTTCTACACCGTGCTCGCCCTCGCCGTCATCGGCGGCGCCACGTACGGCGGCTGGCGCTGGACCCAGACCCAGTACTACGTCGGGACCAACGACGACCACCTCGCGCTGTACCGGGGCATCAGCCAGGACCTCGCCTGGGTCTCGCTCTCGAAGGTCCAGAAGGACCACCCCGAGATCGAACTCAAGTACCTGCCGCCCTACCAGCAGAAACTGGTCGAGGCCACCATCCCGGAGGGCGATCTCAACGACGCCCGGGCCAAGATCGAGGAACTGGCGGTACAGGCCTCCGCCTGCAGGAAGCAGGCCGACCGGCGCACCGCGGAGACCGAGCAGAACGCGAAGACGGGCGAGGGCGAGGCCGGGGGCACCACGGGAACCACTCCCGTCTCCCTCACGTCCAAGGCCTCACCGAGCCCGAACCCGTCGGGATCGCCGAAGGCACCCGAATCGTCCGAGTCACCGTCCGCGACCGCACCCACTCCAGGCTCAGGACCGACCCTCTCGGAGGAAGAGCAGAAGGTCGTCTCGCTGTGCGGTAAGCAGTAGGCAAGCCGTGAGAGGCCCTGTCACACGATGAGCAGTACTACCAACCCGTCGACGCACCACACGTCCACGATCGGCGCCATCGGCGCCCCGAGCCGGCGCAACACCGAGCTGGCTCTGCTCGTGTTCGCCGTCCTCATCCCGGTCTTCGCCTACGCCAACGTGGGGCTGGCCATCAACGAGGAAGTGCCCGCCGGCCTGCTGAGCTACGGCCTCGGCCTCGCCCTGCTGGCCGGCGTCGGCCACCTCGTCGTGCGCAGGTTCGCGCCGTACGCGGACCCGCTGCTGCTGCCGCTGGCCACCCTGCTCAACGGACTCGGACTCGTCGCCATCTGGCGCCTCGACCAGTCCGAACTGCTCCAGAGGATCGACCAGGCCGGCACCGCCGCCCCCCGCCAGCTGATCTACACCGCGATGGGCATCGCCCTGTTCGTCGCCGTGCTGATCTTCCTCAAGGACCACCGCGTCCTGCAGCGCTACACCTACATCTCCATGGTCGGCGCCCTGTTCCTGCTGCTGCTCCCCCTCGTACCGGGCCTCGGCAAGAACATCTACGGCGCCAAGATCTGGATCCAGGTCGGCTCCTTCTCCATCCAGCCCGGCGAGTTCGCCAAGATCGTCCTCGCGATCTTCTTCGCCGGCTACCTGATGGTGAAGCGCGACGCGCTCGCGCTGGCCAGCCGCCGCTTCATGGGCCTCTACCTGCCGCGCGGCCGCGACCTCGGACCCATCCTGGTCGTCTGGATCGTCTCGATCCTCATCCTCGTCTTCGAGACCGACCTCGGCACCTCGCTGCTCTTCTTCGGCATGTTCGTGATCATGCTGTACGTCGCCACCGAGCGGACCAGCTGGATCGTCTTCGGCCTGCTGATGTCCGGAGTCGGCGCCGTCGGTGTCGCCAGCTTCGAACCCCACATCCAGCAGCGCGTCGACGCCTGGCTCGACCCGATGAAGGAGTACACGCTCTCCCGCGCGGGCGTCGGCGGCCACTCGGAGCAGGCCATGCAGGCCCTGTGGGCCTTCGGCTCCGGCGGCACCCTCGGCACCGGCTGGGGCCAGGGCCACTCCGAGCTGATCCGCTTCGCCGCCAACTCCGACTTCATCCTCGCCACCTTCGGCGAGGAACTCGGCCTGGCCGGCCTCATGGCCCTGCTCCTGCTCTACGCGTTGATCGTGGAACGCGGTGTACGCACCGCCCTCGCCGCCCGCGACCCCTTCGGCAAGCTCCTCGCCATCGGCCTCTCCGGCGCCTTCGCGCTCCAGGTCTTCGTCGTCGCCGGCGGCGTCATGGGCCTCATCCCGCTCACCGGTATGACCATGCCCTTCCTGGCCTACGGCGGTTCCTCCGTCATCGCCAACTGGGCGCTGATCGGCATCCTGCTGCGCATCAGCGACACCGCGCGCCGACCGGCGCCCGCCGCACCCGCCAACTCCGACGCCGAGATGACCCAGGTGGTCCGACCGTGAACAAGCCACTGCGCCGAATCGCGATCTTCTGCGGCCTCCTCGTCCTCACCCTGCTCCTCCGTGACAACTGGCTCCAGTACGTCCAGGCCGACGAGCTCAAGGAGGACGAACACAACCGCCGCGTCGCCATCGAGCGGTACGCCAGCCCCCGCGGCGACATCATCGTCGACGGCAAGGCCATCACCGGACACGCCACCACCAAGGGCGACTTCAAGTACAAGCGCACCTACAAGGACGGCGCCATGTGGGCGCCCGTCACCGGATACGTCTCCCAGGCCTTCGGCGCCACCCAGTTGGAGGCCATCGACGACGGCATCCTCACCGGCAACGACGACCGGCTCTTCTTCCGCAACACCCTGGACATGATCACCGGCGAGAAGCGCGAGGGCGGCAACGTCGTCACCACCCTCAACGACGCCGCCCAGAAGGCCGCCTACGACGGTCTGAAGAAGCAGGGCGCCAAGGGCGCCGTCGTCGCGATCGAGCCGTCCACCGGCAAGATCCTCTCGATGGCCTCGTACCCGTCGTACGACCCCACGGCGATCGCGGGCAGCAACGAAGCGGCCGGCGAGGCCTGGAACAAGCTCCAGAAGAAGAACAACCCCGCCGACCCGATGCTCAACCGCGCCCTGCGCGAGGTCTACCCGCCCGGCTCCACCTTCAAGGTGGTCACCGCGGCCGCCGCCCTGGAACACGGCACGTACGACTCGGCCGACGAGAAGACCGACTCCCCGCTGCCCTGGACGATGCCCGGCACCAGCACCGAGCTGAAGAACGAGGGCGACATCCCCTGCAAGAACGCCACCCTCCGCGAGGCACTGCGCGTCTCCTGCAACACCGTCTTCGGCAAGCTCGGCTACGACCTCGGCAACGACAAGATGCTGGAGACCGCCAAGAAGTTCGGCTTCACCGAGGAGCAGTTCGTCCCGGTCCGCTCCAGCGCCTCCGTCTTCTCCGACGGCATGAACGACTCACAGGTCGCGCTCTCCTCCATCGGCCAGTTCAACACCGCCGCCACCCCGCTGCAGATGGCCATGGTCACCTCGGCCATCGCCAACAACGGCACCCTGATGAAGCCGTACATGGTCGACGAACTCCAGGCCCCCAACCTCGACACCATCGAGAAGACGGACCCCGAGGAGATGAGCAGGCCGCTGTCCGCGGACAACGCCCAGATCCTCCAGTCCATGATGGAGACCGTCGTCAAGGAGGGCACGGGAACCAACGCCCAGATCGACGGCGTCACGGTGGGCGGCAAGACCGGTACCGCACAGCACGGCGTCGACAACAGCGAGAACCCCTACGCCTGGTTCATCTCGTACGCCAAGGGCGACGACGGCAGCTCGCCCGTCGCCGTGGCCGTGGTGATCGAGGACGAGAACGCCGTCCGCGACGACATCTCCGGCGGCGGCCTCGCGGCACCGATCGCGAAGAACGTCATGGAGGCCGTCATCGACAGCAAGAAGTGACCGCGTCATGAACGGGACGTGACTCCTGTCACGTCCCCTTCACAACGGCGCACGTTGCGATACCGGTCCTGTATCGGCTGCCCGGCTTGGCCAAGGGGCCCGGAGCGCGCCGGGTACGGTAGGCCGGACGGCAGCCTCCGACCGTACAAGCATGCCGGTCGGGACCGACGGAGAGGGCTGGTAGGTAGCTATGGAAGAGCCGCGTCGCCTCGGCGGCCGGTACGAGCTGGGCCCGGTGCTCGGCCGTGGTGGCATGGCGGAGGTTTACCACGCGCATGACACCCGGCTCGGTCGCCAGGTGGCGGTGAAGACGCTGCGCGCGGACCTCGCGCGCGACCCGTCCTTCCAGGCCCGGTTCCGCCGGGAGGCCCAGTCGGCCGCCTCGCTCAACCACCCCGCGATCGTGGCGGTCTACGACACGGGCGAGGACTACATCGACGGGGTCTCCATCCCGTACATCGTCATGGAGTACGTCGACGGCTCCACACTCCGTGAGCTGCTCCACTCCGGCCGCAAGCTGCTGCCGGAGCGGACGCTGGAGATGACCATCGGCATCCTCCAGGCCCTCGAGTACTCGCACCGGGCCGGCATCGTCCACCGCGACATCAAGCCGGCCAACGTCATGCTCACGCGGGGCGGTCAGGTCAAGGTCATGGACTTCGGC
This sequence comes from Streptomyces sp. NPDC048392, assembly GCF_043200575.1. NCBI lineage: Bacteria > Bacillati > Actinomycetota > Actinomycetes > Kitasatosporales > Streptomycetaceae > Streptomyces > Streptomyces sp. NPDC048392. The sequence goes on along the minus strand of NZ_JBICYB010000046.1, from coordinate 8,780 downwards.
ATCGCCCGCGCCATGGGCGACTCCGGCATGACGATGACCCAGACCGCGGCCGTGATCGGCACCGCCCAGTACCTCTCCCCGGAACAGGCCAAGGGCGAGCAGGTCGACGCCCGCTCCGACCTGTACTCCACGGGCTGCCTGCTCTACGAGCTGCTGACCGTGCGCCCGCCCTTCGTCGGCGACTCCCCGGTCGCCGTCGCCTACCAGCACGTCCGCGAGGAACCGCAGGCGCCCAGCGTCTTCGACCCCGAGATCACGCCCGAGATGGACGCGATCGTGCTGAAGGCCCTGACCAAGGACCCCGACTACCGCTACCAGTCGGCCGACGAGATGCGCCTCGACATCGAGGCCTGCCTCGACGGTCAGCCCGTCGCCGCCACCGCCGCGCTGGGCGCCATGGCCGCGGGCGGCTACGGCGCCTACCCCGACGAGCAGTCGACCACCGCCCTGCGCTCGGACGGGGGCGGCGGCGCCACGACCATGCTGCCGCCGATGAACCCGGACGACGGCGGCTACGGCTACGACGACCGCCCCGACCGGCGCCGCCAGCAGCCCCGCAAGAAGAACACCTCCACGGTCTTCCTGGTCCTGGCCGGCGTCCTCGTCCTCGTCGGCGCGATCCTCATCGGCAAGTACGCCTTCACCGGCAACAGCGGACCCGACAACGACAAGATCGCGGTACCGGCGTTCATCGGCCTGAGCAAGAGCGACGCCCAGCAACAGGCCGACAACATCGACCTCGCGCTGACGTTCAAGCAGCAGGCCTGCGAGGACCAGCCCGAGGGCACCATCTGCGACCAGGACCCCGAGCAGGGCACCGACGTCGAGAAGAAGTCCACCGTGAACCTGGTGGTCTCGACCGGTGCGCCGAAGGTCGAGGTCCCCGACGTCGAGGGACTCACCTTCAGCGAGGCGGAGACAGCCCTGAAGGACAAGGGCTTCGAGGTCGAGAAGCAGAGCGAGGAGTCCAGCCAGACCCCGGACACCGTCCTGTCCCAGAACCCCGAGAGCGGCGCCTCGAAGGAGAAGGGCTCCACCGTCACCCTCACCGTCGCCAAGGAGACGTCCCAGGTGACCGTGCCAGACCTGAGCGGCATGACTCCCGAGGACGCCAAGAAGCGTCTGGAGGAGCAGGGCCTGGTCCTCGGCACCAAGGAGCAGGCGGAGTCCACCGCCCAGGCCGAGGGGACCATCTTCGAGCAGAGCATCGGCGGAGGCCAGGACGTCGACCGCGGCAGCACGGTCAACGTGAAGATCGCGAAGGCCCCGGCGGAAGAGAAGTTCGCCATGCCGAAGGTCACCCAGATCACGGTCGCCCAGGCCAAGCAGGTCCTCGCTCAGAGCGGCCTGCAGCTCGAGAAGGTCGAAGGCGGCGGCGACGACAACGCCACCGTGATCGCGAGCAACCCGGTCGAAGGCCAGGAGGTCAAGAAGGGCGACAAGGTCACCCTGTTCGCCACCGGCCAGCAGGGCGGCAACAACGGCAACGACGGCGGCGGCTTCATCGGCGGCCTCCCCGGCGGCCGTGACTGACACTTCGCCACTCAGGACGAGAGAGCCCCGGCACCTGGTGTCGGGGCTCTCGCTGTGTTCCAGCGATCACCAGCGAGAACCCGGCACTGCCGAACGCTCGTCGTCCAGTGCGAGAGGTTCGCGCCTCACCTCGGCATCACCGGTCCCGAGATCCAGAAGTTCACCGGCGCGGCCAAGGTCCCGCAGAGCTCCGAGGTCGCCCTGTCCCTGGCGAGGCGCCCCTTCACACGTGACGTCCGGAACGTCGCCGTCGAGAGCGGCATCACCGCCGGGCACCGCGCGGACTCCCGGAAGGTGGAGCGCCGGTGCTGGGCGACCGGCCTCCCGCCGGGAGGCCGGTCACCGCAACTCCTCCGGCGGCGTCCGCTCCCCGTCCACCTTCTCCGTACGCACCAGCTCGCCCCACACCACGTACCGGTAGCGGCTCGTGTACACCGGCGTGCAGGTCGTCAGGGTGATGTAGCGGCCGGCCTTCTTCCTGCCGGACTCGCCGGGGACCGCGTCGAGGACCTTGACGTTGAACTTCGAGGTCTCGGGCAGGACTGCGTACGTCTTGTACACGTACCAGGTGTCCTTCGTCTCGAAGACGATCGGGTCGCCCTTCTCGATCCTGTCGATGTTGTGGAACCTCGCCCCGTGCCCGTCGCGGTGCGCGGCGAGCGAGAAGTTGCCCTTCTTGTCCGAGGTGGGCAGCGTCGCCTTGACCGGGTCGGTGTAGTAGCCGGCCACACCGTCGTTGAGGATCTTCATCGACGTGCCCTTCTCCACCAGGACGTCGCCCTCGCCCATCGCCGGGACGTGCAGGAAGCCGATGCCCGCCTTGGTGTCCAGCGCCCCGGGACCGTCCGGGCCGTCCCCGCCCACCCGGTCCTGGGCCCAGTTGTCGCGGACCTTGTCGGCCTGCTCGTCCGCCGCCCGGTCGGCGACCACGTTCGTCCACCACAGCGAGTAGACGACGAACAGGCCCATCACCAGGCCCGCGGTGATGAGGAGCTCGCCCAGGACGCCGACCGCCTGCGCGACGATCCGCCGGGGACCGCGCCCGCGACGGCGTGCCGCGGGCCCCGGCGGGCCGTCCTCGCCGGCGTGCTCCTGGTGCTCCGTGTCGGTGGTCGCTGCCACTGGTCATCCGCCCTTAACTGACGAGCGCATCCGGCTTGCCCTTGCTGCGCGGCCGTTCCTCCACCATCTTGCCCCACACGATCATGCGGTACTTGCTGGTGAACTCCGGCGTACAGGTGGTCAGGGTGATGTAGCGGCCGGGCCCCTTGAAGCCCGACTGCTTCGGGACCGGCTCCAGCACACTGACGTTGCTCGGGGAGGTCACCGGCAGGATCGACGCCATCTTGTAGACGAAGTACTTGTCCTGCGTCTCCACGACGATCGGGTCGCCCGGCTTCAGCTTGTTGATGTAACGGAAGGGCTCCCCGTGGGTGTTGCGATGCCCCGCGAGCCCGAAGTTCCCCGTCCTGGCGTCCGGCATCGCCGTCTTCAGCCCGTCCTGCGCGTAGTGCCCGACCATCCCCCGGTCCAGCACCTTCTCGCTGCTGATGCCCTCCGCGATCGGCACCACCACGTCCAGCTTGGGAATGTGCAGCAGCGCGAAGCCCTGCCCCGGCTCGAAGGTCCCGGGACTGCGCCTGCCGCTCGCCCAGTCGTCCTGGAGACTGCTCGCCGCCTTGTCGGCCTGCGCGTGCGCCCGCACGTTCGTCCACCACAACTGGTACGTGACGAACAGCAGCATCAGCACACCGGTCGTGATGAAGACCTCACCGATCACCCGGCTGGCGATCACCGCGGCGCCGGGCTTGCGGGCCCGGGCCCGACGACGGGCCTCCACACGCGACAGAGGCGCTTTCCCGGGCTCTTCGGCCTCGGCCCCCACCGCCTGGTCCCTGAGCGCCCCACGGCGCCCGTGACGCCGTTTCGCGGCCTTTCTGCGGGCCGCGCGGCCACCGCCCACGGGGCCGTCACCCAGGGAGGCGGAGTCGGCCCCCGTCCGTTCCGCCGGAGGCTCCGGAATCCGCAGCGCCACCGTCTCGTCGTCGGCGAGCGGCCGGTACGCCCCCTCGCCGGCCGACTCCTCGTACCGCCCCTCCCCGAACGCACCGGAATCCCCGTACGGCCGCCCGTACGGGGATCCCTGGTCACCGGCCGTGCCGGAGTCGCGCTCGGGGCGCAGCGCGGTCACGCCGTGGCCCTGCCCACCACCGGGGCGAGCCCCGCCGACCTTGCCACCGCGTCCTGGTCGCCGCACTCCACCAGCCAGTTGGCCAGCATCCGGTGCCCGTGCTCGGTCAGCACCGACTCCGGATGGAACTGCACGCCCTCGACGAGCAGTTCACGGTGGCGCAGCCCCATCACGATCCCGTCGGGCGTACGCGCCGTCACCTCCAGCTCCGCCGGCACCGTCGCCGGCTCCGCCGCCAGGGAGTGGTACCGCGTCGCCGTGAACGGGGAGGGCAGACCCGCGAAGACGCCCTGGCCCGTGTGCGCGACCGGCGACGTCTTGCCGTGCAGCAACTCCGGCGCCCGGTCCACCACACCGCCGTACGCCACCTGCATCGACTGCATGCCCAGGCACACACCGAAGACCGGCACCCCGGTCGCCGCGCAGTGCCGCACCATCTCGACGCACACCCCCGCCTGCTCCGGCGTGCCCGGGCCGGGCGAGAGCAGGACCCCGTCGAAGCCCTCCTGCGCGTGTGCCGTCGTCACCTCGTCATTGCGCAGCACCTCGCACTCGGCGCCGAGTTGGTAGAGGTACTGGACCAGGTTGAAGACGAAGCTGTCGTAGTTGTCGACGACGAGGATGCGCGCGCTCACTGGTTGTCCACCGTCACATCGTTGAAGGGAAGCAGCGGTTCGGCCCACGGAAAGACGTACTGGAACAGGACGTAGACCACGGCCACCGCCAGCACGAGCGAGACCAGCGCCTTCACCCACGCGTTCCCCGGCAGATGCCGCCAGATCCAGCCGTACATGCCGTCCCTTCCGTCGCACCACGACGCCGCACTCACGCCGTACCGCACCAGACTAGCGGCGCGGGGCCCCGCGCAACGGCCTCAATCCACAGGCCGGGCGTAGTGCAGGTCCGCCGTGCCCGAGTAGCCCGGCAACGTCGCCCTCCCGTCGTCCTCGACCTTCCAGCCGAGTCCGTACACGTTGACGTACACCATGTAGTTCTGGATCGCCGGCGACGCCGCCAGCGCGTCCTTGAGCCGCTTCGGGTCACCGACCGCCTGGATCCTGTACGGCGGTGAGTACACGCGGCCCTGGAGGATCAGGGTGTTGCCCACGCAGCGCACCGCGCTGGTGGAGATCAGCCGCTGGTCCATGACCCTGATGCCCTCGGCACCGCCCTGCCACAACGCGTTCACCACGGCCTGCAGGTCCTGCTGGTGGATCACCAGGTAGTCGGGCTGCGGCTCCGGGTAACCGGGGAGCTTCGCGGTGGCGTCCGGCGGGGCGTCGTCGAGCGTGACGGAGATCGCCTCGCCCCTCAGTTCCTGCTTGCCCGCCTTCTCCTCCAGCGCCGCGAGCTCGTCGTCCTCCGACTCCGTACGGCCGTCGTCGCGCTCGGCGAGCGCTTCGACGTCCTCGCGCAGAGCCCCGTTGGACTCCTCCAGACCGCCGTTCTCCCGGCTGCGCTCATGGATGAGATCGGACAACCTGAGCAAAGAGGCGTCCGTACGGATATTGGTGCCCTTCGCCGTATCGAAGCTGGTGAAGAAGATAAGTCCCGCGAGAGCGAAGACGGCTGCCGTGAGGACCCGCACGGGCCGGAAACGGCGCCGGCGGGCAGGGCTGGTCCCCGTCCCGATGGAGTCGGCAGAATTGCTCAACGTACCCTTATCTCCTTCGGCGCCGCGGAAGGACTACGCTAACGGACGCCCGGGGGAGCGCCCAGAGTCCCCTTGTCCCATGTACGCCGCCCCCGAGACCGACCCCCGTTCCCTGCGCGGCCACACAGCGCATCGACAGGAGAGACCCTCGTGCCGAAGTCACGTATCCGCAAGAAGGCCGACTACACGCCGCCGCCCTCCAAGCAGGCGACGAGCATCAAGCTGACCAGCCGCGGCTGGGTCGCGCCGGTCATGCTGGCCATGTTCGTCATCGGTCTGGCCTGGATCGTCGTCTTCTACGTCACCGACGGTTCCCTGCCCATCGACTCCCTGGGCAACTGGAACATCGTGGTGGGCTTCGGCTTCATCGCCGCCGGGTTCGGCGTATCGACGCAGTGGAAGTAGCCCGGCGGACAGCTCTCGGCAGCTCTCCCCAGGGGTGTGCACGGAGTTATCCACAGGCGCTGTCCACACGGTGGGGAAAAAAGAAGACGATCTGTGGATAACTCACCGGGCGTTGACGCCGGTGTGACGTAAGTACCGGTTGACCCACCTTCCGAAAGCATGTTCGCCCCCTGTCCGACCTGCGGAAACGCAAGTCTGCGACAGGGGGCACAAGTGTTCCCGCACGCTGTGCACAAGATCCGGCACCTACTGTGGACAAAGGGCACTCAGGTGAGCTGGGCCGTCCTCAACAGGGTCACGCCGATGACGACCACGAGGACCAGTGCGCAGCTGCCGTACTGGACGAGCGTCCGCCGCTCGCGCGGGGCGTGGAGCATGGCGTAGCCGATCGCGGCGCCGGCGACGAGCCCGCCGACGTGGGCCTGCCACGAGATGTTCCCCCGGGTGAAGGTGAAGATCAGGCTGATCACCAGCAGGATGACGACCGGCCGCATGTCGGCGTTGAGCCGGCGCACGAGCGCGGCGGTGGCGCCGAAGAGGCCGAAGATCGCGCCGGAGGCGCCGAGGGTGGCCGTGGTGGGTGAGCCGACCAGGTAGGCGAGGGCGCTGCCGGCCAGGCCGGAGACAAGGTAGAGCGCGAGGTAGCGGGACCTGCCGAGGGCTGCTTCCAGGGGGCCGCCGAGGAACCAGAGGCTGATCATGTTGAAGCCGATGTGCCAGATCTCCTCGTGGGTGAACATCGTGGTCACCAGGCGGTACCACTCACCCTCGGCGACGCCCTCGGTCGGGACGTAGGGGGCAGGGGGCCAGCGTCCGATGAGCACCATGTCGCCGAGGAAGGACGCCGGCAGGGCCTGGACGGCGATGAACACCGCCACGTTGATCCCGATCAGGATCTTGGTGAGGAGATGGGGGTCGGCGGCGACCGTGCCGCCCGCGAGTGTGCGGGGCCTGGAGGCGGCGGGGGCCGGTCCGCTGCCGCCGGTGCGGCCGGCGGCGCAGTCGGGGCAGTGGAAGCCGACGGAGGCGTTGACCATGCAGTCCGTGCAGATGGGGCGCTCGCAGCGGGTGCAGCGGATGCCGGTCCCCCGGTCGGGATGACGGTAGCAACCGGGCAGGTTCTGGGCGTCCGGTCGGCCGGCGGCCGCGTGGTCCATGGCATCCCCTCGGTCGTCCTGCGGGCGGTGTGCGCAGATGCACCGCCCCGCCCTTCTCTACGGATGGGCGGTGCGTTTGGTTCCTGCCCGGCGGGCGGGGGAGTCAGCCGTTGCGGGTTTCGACGACGACGGTCTCGATGACGATGTCGTTGAGGGGGCGTTCGGTGCGGGGGTTGGCCGGGACGGCGGCGATGGCGTCGACGACCTTCTGACTGGCCGCGTCGGTCACTTCGCCGAAGATCGTGTGCTTGCGGTTCAGCCAGGTCGTCGGGGAGACGGTGATGAAGAACTGCGAACCGTTGGTGTCGGGTCCGGCGTTGGCCATGGCCAGCAGGTAGGGCTTGTCGAAGGCGAGGTCGGGGTGGAACTCGTCCGCGAACTGGTAGCCGGGGTCGCCGGTGCCGTTGCCCAGTGGATCGCCGCCCTGGATCATGAAGCCGCCGAGGACGCGGTGGAAGACGGTGCCGTCGTAGAGCCTGGCCATGGACTTCTCGCCGGTGGCGGGGTGGGTCCACTCCCGCTCGCCGGCTGCGAGTTCGACGAAGTTCCTGACCGTCCTGGGGGCGTGGTTCGGCAGCAGCCGGACCACGATGTCCCCTTGGTTGGTCTTCAGGGTGGCGTAGAGCTGCTCGGCCACGATGCGCCTTCCGTCGTCCTGTGGTGCGCACCGATCCTCGCACGGCCGGGCACGCGTTCGTCGCTCATACCGCTGGGTCACGAGCGCGGGACGCCGATCCGTGGCATTGTCTGGGACGGGCTCGCGTTGCCCGGTATTCATCCGTTCTTGACGTTGATCTGCTTTTGCCGCCACTTCACCACCACGTGCCCCAGAGGGCCCGGCGGCATCGTCCGTGACCCGGATGCCCGCCCTCACATGCCTGGCGGCGTGTCCCCAGGCATGATCCGTAAAAGGGTGGAAAGTCGAATTACCGTACGCCACCGAGGAGGAGGATCCCGTGACCCGCATCGACAGCGTGCGCGCCGCGACCGGTTCGGCGAAGGAAAGCGTGCTGCACGCCGCGGAAGCGGTGGCGCCCTACGCCGACACGGCCAAGGACAGGGCCGCTCACTATGCACAGGAGGCGCGCGTACGGCTGGCGCCCAAGGTGTCGCAGGCCGCAGACCAGGCCCGTCTCCAGTACGGCGCGTATGTCGCGCCGCGGCTGGAGCAGGCCCGTACCCATGTGCCGCCGAAGATGGACGCGGCCGCTCAGGAGGCCGCGGTCCGTACGCGACTGGCCGCTCGGCAGGCGGCCGACTATTCCCGGCCGAGGATCGAGCAGGCCGTGGCCGCGGCCGGTCCCGTGAGGGAAGAGGCCACGGCGCGGGGTGCCGCCGCGCTGGCGGCGCTGCGTGGCCAGGTCACGGCGAAGGAGATCCAGAAGCTGACGCGCAAGCACCAGCGACGGGCGCGGGCCGGGCGTATCGCCAAGGTTTTCGCGGTGGTGGGGGTCGTCGCCGGCGGTGCCTTCGCCGCCTGGAAGTGGTGGGACAAGCAGGCCAACCCGGACTGGCTGGTGGAGCCGCCGGAGCCGACGGAGGTTCCCGAGTCGGGGCGGCTGACGTCGGTGGACGGTACCGGTGAGGCGGTTCTCGATCCCGAGGTGCAGGCCAAGCAGGCGCAGGAGGAGGCGGCGGAGGGCGAGGAGCCCCGCTGACCCTGCGCGTCCTCGCCGGACCGGCGTCGATCGCTTTCCACCGCCGCGGGGGGGGGGGGGCGGGGGGGGCCCCCCCCCCGGGGGGGGGGGGGGGGGGGGGCGCGCCGCCCCCCCCCCCGCCCCCCCCGCGGGGGGGGGGGGGCGGGGGCCCCCCGCAGACGGAAGAGCCGCCCACCCGCCCC
>NZ_JBICYB010000045.1:0-34865 GCF_043200575.1 Streptomyces sp. NPDC048392 | reverse complement strand
AGCAGGCACCGATCGCCTACGAACAGCAGTCAGCTCCCCTGACATTTGCCGCATAACGAAACGAACAGGTGTCCACTCATCGGGGACAAGACCCGTTCGAGGAAATGACCGCGTCCACACTCGCGTCATCAAGTGGCAGCTTCTCGCGCAGGTCAGCGGATGCCAACTGAACGGATCCGCCGTGGTTGCGAAGCCGTTCCCGAGCCTTTGCCAGTGACTCGACTTCCCGGTCGAAGCCGATGACCCGTGCTTTGGGGTGCCGCCGTGCGAAGGCGGCCAGAGCAGGGCCGGCACCGCAGCCAAGGTCTACGACGGAGCCCTCCGCAGGGAGGTCCGCCAGCTCGATGAACCGGTCGTGCAGCGTCTCGTTCGTCTCGGACATGACCGCCTCCCCGACGCACCACGCGGTGCATGCCTCATAGAGCACACACCATAGGACGTATGCGCTGCGGATGGCTGTAGGCCGACACCCTCCGTACGTAAGGAAGTTGGCTGGTGGCAGCGCGGCCGATGGTGCTAGGGCGGGGTGTTCACCGCCTGGGCCGGGCACTCAACGGCACGGTCGTCAGAAGGTCATGCCGTGCGACGGGTGCCTCGTCGGGGGCTGTCTCGTCGAGTATCTGCGCAGCGCGGCGTTCCAGAGCTGAGACGTTGGCGGAGTTGTCGATGGTGGCGACGCCGTTGACGGTGACCTTGAGTGGCTCGGCGACGAGTGCGGCCAGACGTTCGTGGAGCACCTCCAGGGCGACAGACTTGGCGGAGTTCAGCCGCTCGTATCGGCTGGTGAGGTCGCGGGCATCGGTGTCGGGCCCGAGCTGGGCTTGGAGCCAGCGCAGTACATCGCTGTTCACACAGCTCCTCGAAGAGGCGGCGGGGAAGAGACACGGCATCTGCTCCTCCCCGCCGCGCGGGTCGGCCCTAGGCGGGATTCGCCTTCCGGGCGGATGGTTTGCTGGTCTGAGCAGGCGGCTGTCCGCCCTCCCAGCAGCGCGGGTTGGTGATCTGCTCGGCCACCGCCGGGTCCGTCACAGGCTCGCCGGCGAGCAGCACCACGGGGATGCGCTCGACCGGGTCGAGAACATGGACGCTCGCGGCGAGCAGGCCGAGCGACTTCACGGCGGCGCTCACAGGACGGTGGCCGTGATGTGGCAGTCCGGCGAGTACAGGACCGGCATCGCCGCGGCGGCACCCTTGGTCCAAATCTGCACTGGGTCGTCCTCGACGTCGCGGGTGATGACGATGCCGGGGGCGTCCTCCCGCTCGATCTGCGGGTTCGTGCCACGGGAGAGGGCCAGGGACTCGGTGGTGGTGCCGTACTGGGTCTGGCCCCACTTCGCGCGGTCCGGCGGAAGCATGATCCACCGGTCCTCCGGCAGCACCCGCTTGGATACGTCGTCCTGCCACACCTGAGCCTTGTAGAACGTGACCGGCGGCAGACCGTAGTTGCCGCGCACCGAGTTGATCTGCTGCGGGTTCAACGTCGCAGTCGGGGTCTGCCCGCCTGCCGGGGTGCCGTAGTAGGCCGCCCTGTAGGCGCCGTTCGACGCCAGATGCGACCACGCCTTGCGGGACGTGAGCACCATCTCCGGTGCCGGTGCGCCGATGGAGTCGAGATAGTCGATCCACCGCAGCTCGTCCGCGATCGGGTCCGCCGCAGGGTCAGACCACGGCTTCGGTGCCGTCGGCATGTTGGCCTGCGGGACGCCGTAATCGGCCTCGACCGTGAGGCCGTTCTCTCCGGTGAGGGTGAACTTGCCGTCCAACAGGACGTCACCAGCTGCGAGTTCGAGGCGAGAGCGGATTGCTTCGACGTGTCGCTCCACATCGTCGTACAGCAGCTCCACCAGCCGGTCCTCGTCAGCGCCACGCGAGGCGTCCAGGAGAAGCTGCTCCATCTCGCCTACCAGGAGCTTCTGGCCGAGCGCCGGCAGGGTGCCTTCGGTCTGCGTGGACTCGGCCTGCCGCTTCGCGAACGGCACGCTCGTGTCGTACGCCCGGTACGAGGCGGCGTTCACGCGGCGCTTGCTTTGCCGGATGCGCCACTTCACATCCTGCACCTTGGCCTCGGCGAACACCATCTGGGTGAGCAGGAAGTCGCTCGGGTTCGGGATCGTACGTGCGTAGACCGTCAGGTCGGCGACGGAGACGCTCTTCAGGAGGTCGGCGACACTCACGCGCTCACCGCCCCGAGGAAGCGGATCTGCGCCCCGGCCAGGCTCGGAGCGATCTTGGCCGGGTCAATACCGCCTGGGATCTTCGCTGCGTTCACGGTGCCGTGCCAGAACAGGGCTGCCGGGACCTTGGTGACGCCGGGAGTGAACGGCGCCTCGGCGTATACGAGGCCGGCGAACACCTCGCGGCCGTCCTTTGCCGCGGGATCGTATGCGCCAAAGAGCCCGGAGGCGGTGACGCGTCCGACAGGTACGCCTGAGCGGATGTAGCCGTGCGGCTGGGTGGCGGTCGGCTCGACGTAGTGGGTGTTCTTGGTGAGCTTCGTCAGGTCGAGGGTGATGGTTTCCGTGGAGTCGGTGCCGTGCCGGGACGCAAGCCAGTCCCGATTGGCGGTGACGGTCACGGAGGTGGTGTACGGCTGGATGTTCAAGCCGTCCTCCTGGTGATGCGGTGCGGTCGCGCACTCACCGGATGGTGGAGCCGTCCACGAGGAGATGGGGCGTGGTCCCCAAGAGCGCGGTCTGTCAGACCAACTGGATCATTCGGTTGCCGAGAGCAGTCCGCGCCGGCGGGCCATCTCCAGTCCCGCCGCGCCTGCCTTGCGTTCAACAGACCCGGGACGGGCAGGAGGGACCGATGCAGGGGCACCACCAGGCGCGGCCGCAGATGTTCCGGGCCTCGTGTGGGGCGTCGGGCGGGCGAACAGCTCGGGCCGGCGGTCCTGCAGTGCCTGGACCGCATCGTTGAGGACAGCATCATCGGCGCCCTCTGGTACGCGCAGCAGAGCCACAGCGTCATCGAGGTCATACCCGGCGACACCGGCGCTGGCCAGAACTGTCCGACGAACTGCTTCCTGCTCCCGTGCCAGCGCCGCGGCCTCCCGAGCGGCTGCAGCTTCTTCGCGCTCCACGAGCAACTGCTCTCGCCGCTGCGCCTCAGTGAGCCGCTCCTGCTCCGACTCGCGGGCGCCAATGATGAACTCTTCCAGCGCCGATGCACTCGAGAAGCCCAGCTTGTCGATCAGAGTACGGACAGCAGCCCGCCCGCCCTGGTCCTTCTCCCGGGCCATCAGCGTGCTCAGGTGCTTCTGGCTGAGGCTGACAGAGGTCTCATCGTTCGAAGAGTCATCGGCGGAAGCACCGAGCACGGGATAGATCGGACGGCCATCTCGGCGGTAGCCGAGCACAGTTGACGGTGAGGGCCTGCTACGGGTCATCAAGAGTGCTGCTCCCCAGACGGCCCCGCGCCAAGATCGAGTCTACGGAACGCAAGCCGATACTCCCCGGCACGGGCGTTCAAGACTGCAGAGCGCACGAAAACTGGCCCGGCCCCCGTGCGGTGCACAGGGGCCGGGCCAGATAGGCAGCGGGCTAGATGCCGTGGGCTTGGGCTAGCCAGCGGTGAAGGCGATGGCGTCGTGGCTGTGGATGCTCTCCAGGTTGCGGATGCTCACTGCGTGCCGAAGGCCCCGATCCCGGCAGGAGGCGCTGATCGTGCGGGCCATGTCCTCGACGAACACCGGACTGTCGTACGCCTGCATGGTCAGGACGCGCTCATCGGCGCGCTTCACCAACGGCACCACCGGAGCCGAAGCGCAGGACGAAATCAACCGCACGGCGCTCTGAACCGGCAGAGGGTACGGGGTATCGCCCTGGCCGGTCACGGTGAGCGTGACCTGGCTGCGCTGATTGTGCGCGCCATAGTCGGAGATGGCCTTGGAGCACGGGCAGAGGCTGGTCACCTCCGTGGTGACGGCCGTCTTCACCGTCACATCGCCGTTGTCCCAATGCCCTTCGATACGGATGTCGTGAACCTGCTTCGACTCACGGCCACTCGCCGGGGCGACCACGGTCGTGCTGATGGGCATCGCCATCGCCACAGTGATGGCGGGCGCATCCAGGAGATCCGCACCGGTCTTGAGGACAGTCGGCAACTGGCGAGGATTGAACCGCTGCAGGTGCTCGTGCACGAGAGCAACCATGCGGCTCATGTGCGTGCCACGCCGATCGTGCTGGAGCCTCACCGTCACTTCGAAGTCGGCGATGCCCTCCTGGCGGAGGTAGCCGTCCTCGAAGCTCACGGGGTATCGGACACCGTCGATACCGACCTTGTCGAGTTCGATGCCCCGAGCGTCGGTCTCGTTTTGGATGTCGTGCATGCTCACTCGCCCCGGTATGTGCAGCCCGACGTGCATGTTTCTCGAACCGTCAGAGCCGAGAGGCCCGGCAAATTGGGCTGGAGGCGCTCCCAGATCCAGCGGGCCAGGACCTCGCTGGTCGGGTTCTCCAGGCCCTCGATGTCGTTCAGGTAGTAGTGGTCAAGCTGTGCCTCGATCGGCTTGAACGTCCGCTTGAGGTCACCGAAGTCCATGACCCAGCCAGCCTCGGGATCAACGGGCGCCTCGACGTGCACGATCACCTTGTAGGAGTGGCCGTGCAGCCGGGAGCACTTGTGGCCCTCCGGGACGTTCGGCAGACGGTGTGCCGCTTCGAACTTGAACTCGCGAAAGATTTCCATTTACTGAATTCCCAGATACTTGTGCGTCTGGAGAGAGAGGATCCAGCGCGGGTTCTTCATGCAGTAGTCGACCACTGCACGGGTGTTGGCCTCCAAGTCAGGGCCATCCATTGCTTGAAGGCGGAAGAACCTGAAGTCCAGAGCTTCGAACTGGGCAGGGTCTCCGCCCAGTTGAGGGTAGACCAGCTTCAACTCGTCGCCCTTGGTGACGACGAGTTCGGAGCCGATCTTGGGGCTTACACACAGCCAGTCGATGCCCTTTGGCGGCACGCGCGTGCCGTTCGTCTCGACAGCAACCTCAAAGCCCCTGGCATGTAGGGCCTCGATCGCTGCTTCATCGAGTTGAAGGAGCGGCTCGCCTCCCGTGCACACGACGAAGCGATACTCGGCGGACGCCGAAGGCCAGGCTTTCTCAACGGCGTCAGCGAGGTCATCGGGCGTGGCGAACCTGCCGCCGCCTTCGCCGTCGGTGCCCACGAAGTCGGTGTCGCAGAACTGACAGATGGCGCGGTGGCGGTCCTTCTCCAGCCCCGTCCACAGGTTGCAGCGTGAGAAGCGGCAGAAGACCGCTGGGCGGCCCGCGTGACTGCCCTCGCCTTGGAGGGTGTAGAAGATCTCCTTGACCAGATAGGTCATTCTCACGCGTCCTGGTACTGCACGGGGTCGGTGGTACCAGCCTCGGCGAAGCCCTTCAGGCGCAGCAGGCAGGTCTCGCAGTGACCGCAAGCGCGCCCCTGCTCGTCGGGGTCGTAGCAGCTCGAGGTGATGGAGTAATCCACGCCCAGACGCAGGCCCTCGCGCACGATGTCCGCCTTCGACATCTCCATGAGCGGCGAGTGGATGGTGAGCTTCTGCGTGCCTTCGACGCCGGCGCGGGTCGCCAGGTTGGCCATCTTGGTGTAGGCGTCGATGTACTCGGGGCGGCAGTCCGGGTAACCGCTGTAGTCGACCGCAGTTACACCAGTGAAGATGTCACTGGCGTTGACAGTTTCGGCGTACGCCAGAGCGAACGAGAGGAAGATCGTGTTGCGTGCAGGCACGTAGGTGATCGGCACGCCGCCTTCCTCGGTGTGGTCCAGGGAGTCGTGCTTGGGCACGTCAATGTCGGAGGTCAGTGCGGAGCCACCGAAAACGCGCAGGTCAATGTCAGCGATGACGTGCCGTGCGACGCCCTGGGCCTCGACCACGCGCTTCGCGGCCTCAAGCTCCACGCTGTGGCGCTGGCCGTACCGGAAGCTAAGGGCGTACGGCGTGTAGCCCTGGTCCTTCGCGATGGCCAGAACCGTGGTCGAGTCCAGACCGCCACTCAGCAAAACGATCGCAGGACGTCCCATGCCTTACTCCCTAGTTAGACCATCGTGTACGCGTGCAGCCTAGCGTGATAACTGGCAGGTAGAGTAACCGCCATCAGGTACTAGTTATGGCTGTCAGGAGTCGAGCTGCGTGAGGCAACTATCGCTGGTGGTTACGTGCACTGACCGCAAGGTCGATACGCCGGACGCGGCTCTGTGCGCCAGGAACTTGCCGAAGGGCAGCGTGAAGCAACGCTCCAGTAACTGGCAGAAGCGCATCCAGACAGCGACCGCACGCGGCGGAGCCTCCCTGCCCTCGCTCACGGACCTCTACCGCGGTGATCACTGGACCCGGGCTCGCCGACTGACGGTGGCTGCCTCGGCTGCGGGTTTCAGGACGCAACTGTGGGTGGCATCGGCAGGGCTGGGCCTGCAGCCGGTGGAGCCGAAGACGCAGACTGCGCCTGCCTATGCTGCAACGTTCAGCACGCGGCACGCCGACTCCGTAGCTACATCTGCTGCGGAGAATGCCCAGTGGTGGGGCCAACTCCAAGCGGGATCCGGCCAAGCCCAACTCCAGGAACTCGGCCAGCGGGGGCCGGTGCTCATGGCGCTGTCCGAAATCTATGCAAGCGCCATGGAGGAGGAACTCCTAGCTCTTGGAGCCCTCGGGGGTGAGGCGCTTCTCATTGGCGGCTTGCGCGAGATCCCTGGAATCCACCGAGTTCGTTCCGACGCTGGGCTGCGCCATGCCCTGGGGGGCACGTTGACGAGCCTGAATGTGCGTATGGCTGAGTCGTGGCTCCAACACTCCAAGGACGGCACTCTCATCTCGCCGGCCACGCAGAAGGCGTGGAACGAGTGGGCGGCAGCCATCACGAAGCCAGAGCAGTACAACCGACAGCCCATGTCGGATGAAGACGTGATCGTCTTCATCAAGCGGGAGACAGCGAAGCTGCCAGGCGTCTCCCGCACACGGCTACTGCGAGCCTTGCGCGATGACGGCAAAGCCTGTGAGCAAAGCAGATTTGCGAATCTATACAAGAGGACCATGGGGGAACGGTGACAGAAAACGTCATCCGCCGCAGGGCACTTCGGATCGAGCAAAATCCGGGTATCCCGCTGTATGTGTTTGCGCTCGAAGCGGGAGAGATTGACCGCGTAGCCGACGTGGCCCGGATTTCTCGGGACGAGGCAGGCAGACTGTTCGGGTACCAGAGGGCGGAAAAGAAGCAGCATGTGAATCAGATCCTGGAATACCTCGACAGCGAGAACGTGCTGTTCCCTAACGGCCTCATCCTTGCTCTGCCCACCTCGGTACGGTTCCGGGGGAGCCGCGGGCCGAACAGTACGGACGGCCTCTCCACGATCGGGACGTTGGAGATTCCCCTGCCGGATTCGTCAACCGCGCCCAGGCCTGCCTTCATTGTGGACGGTCAGCAGCGAAGCCTTGCCCTCGCACGTACTCGGCGGTCCAAGCTGCCTGTCACAGTGGCTGGCTTCGTGGCTGAGGACATTCAAGTACAGCGTGATCAGTTTCTCCGCGTCAACACCGTGTCGCCCCTGCCCGGCAGCCTGGTGACGGAACTCCTCCCCGAGGTGCATACCAAACTCCCGACGAAGCTGTCCGCGAAGAAGCTGCCTTCCGTCTTGGTGAGTGCTCTGAACCAGGACGCTGATTCTCCCTTCAAGGGACTGATCAAGCAGGCGTCAACCATCACGGATAAACGGTCCAACGCTGTGGTGAAGGACAATAGCTTGATCTCGGCTATTGAGGAGTCCCTCAAACCATCGGGTGCATTGTTCCCGTACAAGAATCTCTCGAACGGCACGGTCGACACTGAAGCAATGCGCAACATTCTTGTCACATACTGGAGTGCTGTGCGAGACACCTTCCCTGACGCCTGGGGCGTGTCTCCTACCAAGAGCCGCCTCATGCACGGCGTCGGCATCCGCTCGATGGGGCGACTGATGGACCGAGTCATGGACCGCGTGCTAGCCGACGCAGCACCAGGTTCGCCGGAAGCCTATGAGAGGGCTAAGGCCGAGTTGGCGTTCATCGCGCCACACTGCCGATGGACCAAGGGGCGCTGGCCGGAACTCAACACCCCGTGGAATGAACTCCAGAACTTGCCGCGCCATATCAGCAACCTAACGAACCTTTTGATTCGCATCTACCTCCAGTCAAGGACGAGCGCGTCGTGAAGTTCTACTTCCCTGATAGTCAAGACCAGATCTATCCCAGGTATGACTTTATCCACGATGAGTACCCCGATGAGCGCCATCGTCAGCGGGACGACTTGTATGCCCATCAGGCAGTGAAGCCGGCCCCTTACGACGGGATACTGGTCAGCAAGGCCATCGTAGATGGGTCAATTAAGGGAGCCGGGAAGTACAGCGCCCCTCAGAGGGCGCGGCTTTATCGCGACGGTGTGAGAACCTTTTTCGGGCTGCCTGAACCGATGGAGAGCCTAGGCGACTGCGGATCCTTCACTTACATCAACGAAGAGCGCCCGCCTTACGAGACTCCTGAAGTTCTCCACTACTACACTGAGTGTCGATTCAATGCGGGAATCAGTATCGACCACGTGATCTTCGGGTACCGGCCTGACGCTCCCGACGAGGAGGTCGATGAGGCGTGGCGAACGCGTCGCGAGCTGTCACTCGACTATGCGCAAAAGTTCTTCAAGGCCACTAAAAGTCACAATAGCCTGATCACTGCCGGGAAACTGCATCTGGAGCCAGTCGGCGCAGCGCAGGGCTGGAGTCCGGCCAGCTACGCGGATAGTGTCGTGCAACTTCAGAAAATGGGCTACAAGCGCATCGCCTTGGGGGGCATGGTTCCGCTGAAGACGCCGGAAATCATTGCTTGCCTTGAGGAAATTTCCAAGATTCGCAAGCATGACGTCGGCTTCCATCTTCTCGGAATTACCCGTATCGACAGCATGGAACGCTTCGCCGATTATCACGTCACTAGTTTCGATAGTACATCGGCATTCCGGCAAGCCTTCATGGATGAGAAGAATAACTATCACACCGCCGATGGTTCTTACGTTGCAATTAGGGTTCCCCAAGTTGATGGAAACCCTACTCTAAAGCGGCTGATCTTGGCGGGTGTGGTTTCGCAGTCAGCGGCAATCAAAGCTGAACGTGAATGCCTCAAACTGCTGCGCCAATATAGAGACGATGAGGATTTCGACGTGCAGGAGGTCATCGATGCTTTGCGCGCCTATCACGCCCTCATCGGTGACGCCAAGAAGCTAAAGAAGGTCGACGACTACAGAGAAACTCTTGTCGACCGTCCTTGGGATCGCTGCCGGTGTGAACTTTGCAAGAAGCACAAGATCGACATGGTCATCTTCCGCGGAACCGAGAGAAACAAGCGTCGCGGATTCCATAACATGACTGTGCTCGAAGCTAAGATGCGCAAGCTGCCGCTCACATAATCGCCCAGACCGCGCACAGCACTCAAAGTAACTCAAACAGGAGATGATGTGGCCGACCGCTACGTTCTGAAGGTTCCCGCCCTCAAGGTGCTCCAAGGCGACAAGGAGATCTACTGCTTCGCTGTCGACGGCAAGAAGTTGGAAGACTTTGCAGCCGTCTCGCGCATCCGCCGCGACAGCCAGAGGAAGCTGCAGGGGTACCAGCGGCCTGAGGTCCTGAGCCACATCCGCTCGATCCGCCGCTACCTTGAGTCCGAGGGCGCGATGCTCCCCAACGCCTTGGTTCTCGGCTTCGATGATCGCGTCACGTTCGAACCTGCGGTTCGCGGCGGCAGCGTGAGCTACTCAATCCCCGGCGAGTTGATCATCCCGGTCGACGAGTCACTGGCTGACGACGAGAAGCCGGCCTGGCTCGTGGACGGTCAGCAGCGCAGCGCAGCGATCAGGGACGCCGACCTGGCAGAGTTCCCCATCGCGGCTGTCGGCTTCATTGCGTCTCAGGAAGAGCAGCGGTCGCAGTTCATCTTGGTCAACTCGACCAAGCCACTGCCCAAGGGGCTCGTGTACGAACTCCTGCCGGAGACCACCGCCAAGTTGCCGCGCTCGTACGCGCGCCGCCAGCTCGCCGCGAAGATCATGGTCATGTTGAACATGGGAGACGGCCCCTTCTGCGGAAGGATCAGCAGCCCCACGTCGCCTACCGGCAATATCAAGGACAACAGCATTCTGAGGATGTTGGAGCACAGCATCTACGAGGGTGCCCTCTTCCAGTACCGGAATGCCGAGGACGGCTCCGGGGACGAGGAGGCGATGCTGGCGCACCTTCTGGGCTTCTGGACAGCAGTCGAGAACCTCTTCGAGGATGCGTGGAACAAGCCTCCCAAGGATTCCAGGCTGACTCATGGCGTGGGCATCCAGGCCATGGGCTATGTAATGGATCAGCTCACCACAGGCGTCCACTACGACAAGGTCAACTGGGACAAGATTCGTATCAGCCTGCGCCGACTCGAGAAGCACGTCGCCTGGACTCCCGGCGGCACGTGGAAGTTCTCGAATGGCGAGGAACGCAACTGGAACGGCCTCCAGAACACGGCCAAAGACGTGCGGCTGCTCAGCACTCACCTGCAGGCCCTAGTCAGCAAGTAGTCAAAGCATTGCGGTTCCAGATGGTGGTCTCCTTGGACAGGCCAGGGAGACCACCACTGCGTTAGCGGTCTACTGCAGCCGAGCGAAGACCGGTCACTGCTGCTCGCAGCATGGATGCCGATCCGCTGCCGTCTGCGTAGTGGATGCGTTCGGTACGGGCGTGCTGCGTAATGAAGCCGGTCGCAGCGTGCTTCGCGCAGCGCGTTGCGATAACGACCAGATCAGCGGAGCGTGCTTTCTGCCGAAGCTGGGGACTGCCGACGTGGTCGCTGGCCTTTGTGGTGTCCACTGCGGGGGCAAGCTGCTTGATCTCCTCGGCGCAGCGCGTGAGCACAGCGTCGTCCAGGGAGTAGAGCAGCACTTTCATGGGCGGCAGGTCTGAGAGCGAGAGCTCACGTTCATCGTCGTCGGAGCCGACCCGGTCCTGCCAAGAGAAGTCGACACTGAGTTCCCTTGAGAGACGCTTGGCGAATGCCAAGTCGGCTTCGTTGAGCCGTCCTTGATGTCGCCAGAGAGGCTCCAGCAGGTTGTATGCGAGTTTGCTGCGCGCGTTCAGGTCCGGGCATGCGACCAAGAACAGCCGGTCGACGAAGTCCAGCGCAGTTGATGCCCGCTCAGGTGAGACCCATCGACTGCTGTAGGCGCCGATCTCGTCGAGAAGTTCGGCGTAGGTGTGCGCCGAAGGGCCAGTTCGGAGTGCGATCTCTGTGAGGGCCTGGAGCGCGGCGAGGTCGCCGGGGCCGAACCGGTCGAAGGCGACTGCGTTCCGAATGAATGCATGGGCGGTTAGACCTGCGGGAGCTACATATCCGTCGGCGTCAATGAACGCTCCAACCGCTCGCCAGGCCTCCTCAGCAGCTTGATTCTCCAGCCCGTCCAGGAATTTGGCGAGGGACGCGTCATGGACTGCGGGTGGAGCCCACGCAGTCCAACTGCGCTGTTCAACTGCCGACTTTCCTGCACGGCTGCCCGCGGCTACGGCCGCGAGGAAGGCCGGCCAGGAGTCGATCGTCGGAATCTTTTTCGACACATCGTCTTCAGGAACTTGGGGCACGGGCTCTGCCACGACGGGAGGTGCTTCCTCGCCGACGCCTTCAGCAAGAACGCGTTGAGCGTCCTCCCAGACCAGCGGGGATAGTTCGCCGATGCGATCTGCGTTCCGAACGGCTTTCACGAGACGACGCAGAGCAGGCAGGTCCTCAAGGACGGTGGCCGCCAGCAGAAGAACAGCGACGGCCTGTGCACCGAGCCTGCCCGCATCGGTATTTAGCAGGGCAGGGACGAAGCGGCCTCGTTCTTGGAGTTTCGCCCGTGCCGATGAGAGGTCGCCCTCTGCGAGAGGCTCCTCCAGCGCCGCGTACACAGCGGTCAAGATTGCTTCCTTGACCGGAAGGGGAGGGTCCTGCCGGATGGCGTCAGGCAGTTCAGGGAGTTGGAGAATCTCCTCACTGCGGCCGAGCCGGTCAAGCCGCTTGATCCTCAGGTTCGCGAGGTTGGCTGCGGTGACACCACCAGCCGCCGCTAGGTGCTCAAGGACCACGTTCGAGGCGGCCTCAGCGCCCGCGGAGAGCGACGCGTCGAACTCGGCGAGAAGCCGGCCGATCGGTTTGGCCACGCGCCACATCCTGGGAGGACGCCGAGCCTCGGTCCTCTGCATCAACTCCAGGGCCCCGGCCAGGTTCCGGCGGTGCTCAAGCGTGCGCCCCGTCTCCAGACGGAAAGTGGTCCGCTCACCAGCGAAATCGCGGATGGCCTGCTCGATGGGATCATCAGGGTCCAGCCAGGCGGGCTGGATCCCAACCTGCTCGTCATACGCGATGTACGTCGGGCCAGCGAAAGCGCGGATCAACTCGGCTGTTTTGGCACGCTCACCAGGTTCCCGGGCAATGACGTACACGACGAAACGATCACGGTCCGTATAGACGCGCGGAAGGACTACGGGTGCGTCGTCGCCGCGTCGAATGGCTTCGACGAACGGCAGCGTGCGGTCCTTGTAGCGGTAGTCCGGATCGAGATTCGGCCAGACGCCGTTTCCTGGGCCGAAGAATCGGTGCAAGAACCCTTCGAGGGCCTCTCGCTGCTGATTCTGGGTCTGTGTCACGAGCCACTCCTCCACCGCTGAGCCAGGTCCAGCCGCGCCTGACCGGCATCTGGCCCGCCCACCTTGTAGGTGACCAACTCATCGTTCTTCGCCATACCGCGCACCGTGTAGTTCATCGACCCGGTGAGAATCCATTCCTGCCCGCACAGCGTCTTCTCGTGGACATCGGGGTCGCGCTGGACATGCACTCGGTCCAGTTCTGGGGCCTCGATCCGACGCAGGAACGCATCGTTGTGAGGGTCCGGGCGCGTGACCACGTGGATGTGGGCCCCGGCTCCAGCGATGCGTAGAAGGGCGTCTGAGAGCCGCCAACTGCTGGGCGGGACGTCGCCAAAGAAGGCGTCGTAGGTGCCGTGGCTGTTGTCGATGACCTGCACATCCGTGATCCACGGCGAGACCAACCACAAGTCGTGGCTCGGGCTGAGCATCTCTGCCATCAGCGCCGCAGACAGCATCGAGTCGATGCGCAGCCCTGTACGTGCACCTGTGCGCACGGTTCTGGTCAGATCCTTCACTGGGTTGCCTCCCGCAACTCCACCCGTACACGGAGCTCATCTCGATGCCTGGTGTAGCCACGGACCTCCCCGTGGACGCGCAGGACATCCCGGTCCACCGGCAGCGCCGGCACGCGGACCAGGGCTTCCGCCAGGGCCTGCGACTCGCCTGCTGGGCAGACGAGCTCTGCGGCACCGTTGTCGGTCATGGCCTTCTGATAGGCAAGGACCCAGTCGCTCGCTGTGACGTCCACCTCGGGCAGACGGTCGTTGTGAGCCTCGCGCACGAGGAGTCGATCCAGTACTGGGGTGTCGGCATAGGGCTGGTAGTGCTGGAGGTCCTGCGTACGAGCCTGTCGTCCGCGAGGCCAAAGCATGCTGAAGGCCTGGTCGGCTGTCAGCCGCTTGTTCCCGCCGACGTTCAGTTGCTTGTCGCCGACCGCGAAGGCAATGACGTTCGCGTCGACCTCAACACCGAGCCTCTGCTCCAGTCCCGCCCACGCGTCCACCATGGTGAGAGCCTGCGCGTCAGTGCCGGGTCCGGACCCTGGCCGAAGAAGGCGGGTCGACAACGCTGAGACCGCAGTGACACGCGGACGGCCGTCCAACTGTTCCCACGCGGATAGGAGAGTGTTCAGAGCCTCCTGGGCCGCGTCGGCATCCTCGGCTCCTCGCAGTGCGCGCATGGCTTCTGCGGCATCTCCCCCCGGCTCGTCGGACAGGTGACGGAGCAACTGGGTGAGCGTGGCGTCTACATACTCGTAGTCGCTTGGGGCCAACGCACTGGTGACAAGCCCCCAGAAGCGGCGAGGGTCTTCCCCGTAGAAGCGCACCAGGCTTTCTACAACACCCAGTCCCCCTACAGAGGTTTCACTGAGCCACACGACAGAAGGGTCGCTGCTGGTGGCACCAGGCGCCACGTCGACGATCAAGTCCCCGTCCTGTGAGTCGGGGCAGGCTCGCTGCGCGGCGGCGAGGATCGCCGCGGCCACCGTGTCGCGATAGGCGCGCTGAGCGAGGTCCTCAGTCCGGGCAGCAATATCCGGGTCGACGAGGTGTTCGGCCGCACGGTCAACGGCGGCGAGAACCCGTGCGTCGCGCAGCAAGTCCGTGAGCCCTTGAACCAGTCGCGCATTCTCGACAGCGTGGTCGGGGTCGCTGTTGTCGCGGTAGAGGACGCTCAGGATGCGAGGCAGCTCCCCGGTCCACGCTCCGTTAGCGAGTGCTGCTCGGATCTCCCCAGGAGTACGAGATCCCTTGAGGCCTTCGAGCGCGAAGGCGGTGAGATAGACCTGGCTGAGCCACGCACGCTGGAACTTGTTCGCGACGTCCTCGAGAGCAGGATCCTCGGCGAAGGTGTACGAGAACGCGAGTGACCGCCACTGCGGAGACGACAGGTACTCCCTGACCACAGCTTCCGAGGTGTTCAGGGGCCTGAGCAGGATCTGTGCAGCGTCGACACCTAGCCGGAAGCCGAGCGCAGCTGGCCTGCCGTGTAGTTCGTAGTAGACCTTGCGTGTCTCGACTTCTCCGCGTTCGAGCGCCACCTGACAATCGGCGCCGATGGTCATGCGCCGCATCTCGATGGGATTGCCGGCAGCGTGTGTGGCGAAGCGGACGGCCTGCACGCGCTCGTACCAGAGAGACGGGTTAGGAATGTCGGCCGGGGCTGGAGGCGCCTCCTCGGACACAACGATTTGAGTACCCCAAATGGGGAGACCCTGTGATCGGTCGGAGATTTCCTTGCCTGGCTGCTCCAGTTTCAACTGTGTGGGCCGGAAGACCTGAAGTCCCTCCGGTCCATGCCCATCGGGATACCAGGTTCCCTCGGGATCAGCGTGCTGCACGATCTGGGGGAGTGGCAGAGTGCTGCTGCCGGCGGGTGGAACTGGGAGCCACGTGCGGTGCTCATCACGGCGGTGCCCGAACCGTCGGCTGACGCGCCCCGGTACGGCCTCGCGTAGCGCCCTGGCGATCGGCAGTTGCTCCAACGTGTCGTTCGTATTGAACGGCAGGAGCAGCTCGACCTCCGGCAGATTCAGCGGATCGAAGAGTGAGCGCGTAATGAACTCGGGGAGGAGCGAGCCTTCCTTCGCGCCCGGATCGATGCGCTGGAATGACCAGTCGCTGCGCAGGCGCCGCAGCGCCGTGGGAACGACAGACAGCAGGAGTGATCGGGGCTGCTCCCACAGCAGCGCCTGTACCTCGTCTGCGCTGACCTGCAGAGCTCTCCCCAGGTGCTGGGCAAGCTCGTCCTGCAGATCGGGCTTGTCGAGGATCGCCTGCAGCAGGGATGCCAGCATGTCGTGGCCCGGCCGGTCCTCGTTGCGCACGGCATGGCCTGCGGGCGCCTTGAGGATCTTTCGGGGGTTGGCCCACAGTTTCTTGGAACGGAGCTTCCGGCTTGCCCAGTCCAACAGGGCCTGGGTGGCTTGGATCTTGAGTACGAAGCGGTTGCCGATCGGCAGGCTTCGTGCAGGCACCTGAGGCGCGAACAGGGTCTCGTACGCCTGGTATGCGAGTCGGTCCCGTCCGTAGTCCGAGAGGGTAACCACGGTCATTGGCCTGGTGCCGCGTTCTCGGCCAGCGCGCCCTCGGCGCTGGATGAACGCTGCGGCGTCACGGGGCGCTTTGTGCTGGAGTACCAGGCCCACTCGTGGGTCGTTGAAGCCGACTTCTAGGGAGGCCGTCGCTACGGTCAGGTTCGCGTCGTGGTCGACCCCGACGTCCTGAGAGGACGTACGGCCAACATGCAGGTGGTGCAGTTGCAGGGTGGGGTCGAGGTCATGCCCGATCTTCTCGGCAATGTCCCACGACTGACCGTCCAGGTAGCGCGCAGCATGCTCGTCACGTTCAGAGGAACGCAGGCCCGCAAGCACGGGCCTGCGGCCGTTACGGCGGCCGGCGCGGTTCTGCCCGCCTTCCGCATCGCGGAGATCGTTGTAGAAGCGGTTGGTGACGTCCAGATCGTCCGTGAACAGGAAGCCCGTAGAGCCGTACAGATATTGCCTCTTGTCCAGGTCGAGCAAGCGGCCATGGAGCATGGCCGTTTGGATCGACGTAGACAGCAAGCTTGTTCCCGACACTGGGTCGCCGCGGAGTGCCACGGCGTACTCACGCCCCTCGAACGTCATGTCCTCGTCGGCCGGTTCAATCGGGTCGACATCGACCGGACGCAGACCGACGAGTTGAGCGAAGAACTTGTCCGCGTCACGAAGAGTCGCGGAGAGACCGACGAACGTCATGGGACGGCGGGCTGCCTCACGCCAGCGGCGCAACAGCAGTGCCACCTGCGCGCCGTGAAGCCCGCTATAGGTGTGGACCTCATCGAGGAGCACGAGGGAGGGAGCAGAGTCGCTGCCACGCCAGCCGAGCAACCACTCCAGATAGCTGTCCCCGCTACAGAGGTTCAGCATCTCCGTCGTGGTGAACAGCAAATCCGGAGGGTTCTTCTTGAGGGATTCCCGGGTGAGAGCAAGACGCCCGTCCTTCAGGACGTAGCCGCACCTGGTGCAGTTCAGTTGCTCGCGGCCACGCTGGCGGTCCTCGTCTGTCCACTGGAGCTCCCCAGTGCCGCAGTCAGGGATGGGGCATGGCAGAAACGGGCACACGACGCCCCGGGGAGTGCGCTTCCAGGCAGTGGCGTGACGTGAGTTCGGTTCCAGCCTCTGATCCCGAGCATTCCATGGGGTATCACCGTAGAGCGCACCGACTCGGATAGGACGTCGCCTGCTCTCGTGCAACGCCTGCTCGATGTCGTCAACAGACCGGATCGACTCTCGCAGTTGGTCGCGGAGGAGTTCCTTGCGCGGATAGAGCGCCAGTGTGTGAACGCGCTTTGCCACCCCAGGGCGCGCGTGTTCCGCCATCGCTGCGAAGGCCGGCAGGTAGAACGAGAGCGTCTTACCGCTACCCGTACCAGCTCCGACGATGATCCCCTTGGACCGCTCAGAGCTGAGCGAGGCGAATACGGAACGGGTGGCATCCAACTGGAAGCGTGCCAGTTCGCGGCCCTGCAATTGGGCTGATGCTACGTGTTCTTGTACCTCACCCCAACGCGGAAGCTGTGCGAGGACGCGGAGTGCTTCGGATGCCGGGATGTTTCGGCGCGGGTAGCGTCGCGGAGCTACGTGCAGCCGATAGTCAGCGACGAGGCGCCGCTGATGCTGCCACCAACCCTGCCGCTCCTCCTGCGCCCACCCACCTCGGGCAAAGAGCTGCCGAAGACCCGTCGTGAGCCTGAGCGACTCCGCCAGCCGGGTGCGATACCGCGGCGGCGACGTCACAGGCACCGGCACCTCGAACAGCAAGGCATGGAGCAGGAACTCTTCCAGCACAGAATCAGCGGACATGCCGGCCGGGGCATCCTCGTGACTCTGCAAGAGACTATCGATGGTCTCTATCACCTCGGCTTGGGAGAGCGCAGTCTCTGTGACGCCCCAGGACAGCAGCGGCAGTTCGCGGTTTTCCAGGTGATTCAGGAGTTCGTTCGCAAAGCGAACGCCGAGTTGCTCTGTCACGCTCCGGTCCTCTGCAGGGTGATGTGGATGTCCATCTCGAACTGGCGCAGCAGCGCAATGTCGCCATCTGTGATGTCGCGGAGCGTGGGGCTGGGGCGCTTCTCCAGCAACTTCAGAAGTTCCAACAGTTCGCTGGGGGGATCACTCTTGTCCTGGAGGGACTCCGCGAGAAGGGCGTACGTGCTGGTGAAGAGGGTGACGTCCGACTTGGACAGGGTCTTGGTTGCCACCGCCTGTCGGAGTTCCTTCTCCCGGTTGCGCGCGGCCTCGCGTTCGTCGCGCGAGAGCATGGGGATCCGGGCCAGGGGAAGGTCGGCGACCTGTGCCGTAGCCCAGCCGACCCATGCCGTGCTGCTATGACCCTTGAGCTTGCCCGAGAGATCCTGGACTTTCTTCCTAGCCGTGTTGAAAACCGTGTCACTGGGAAGCCCGTTAAGGGCCTTCCGCTCAAACGCCGTGCGCGCGGTGTCGACGCCTGAAAGATCCGGCTTGTGTGCCGCTCCCAACGCCGCAAGCGTATGGCTCAACTCCACTTGGGCTCTGAGCTCGGTTAGCGCCGCGCGGAGTTCCTTCGAGCGGCTCAGAACGCGAGCGGCTTCCTTTTCCCCGACAGCACCTGCAGCGATCTGGCGGGCACGGTTCTGCAGTTGTACGGCCTTGTCGTACACAGACAAGTTGGTCACCAGTCCTCCCTGTCGTCTTCGGCGGACGGGACAGCCGTGAGTGCCTGCCACTCCACACAGATTTGCCCGACGTCTTCCGCGGCACTGTCACCTGCGGAGCCACTAGACCGTGAATCGGCGCTGGCGAGAGCAGCGTCCAGCCATTCGTCGCTTGCAACGAGTAGTTGCTGAATCGCCCTGAGCGAGTCGCCGCGTTCCTCGACGGCGGCGATCACGCGGGCGTTGTGGCGCGAGGTAGCATCGCGTGTTTCGTCGGCTGCCTTGGCCAAGTCGTCCTCGAGCGCCGAGATGGTTTGCCACGTTGCGCCCTGTCCGCGCTGCAGGAGAGTCTCAAATTGGCGTGTCTGCTCAGCTGTCAGAGGTAGTCCAACCTCGCGGGCCGCGTTGAGCGCATCGCGCATCGCGGCCATGGCCTGGACGCCGGTTGTGCCTCGGGGGTGACGCTCCCGGATCGAGGCGAGCAACTCCTCGTGGCGGGTGAGTTGCTCCTCGACCAGGGACGGCCAGGATGCAAATCCGGCAACCGCTGGCCGAACCCACTTCGGGAGTTCCGCTACTTCAATGTCCCAACTCCACGAGGATGTTGCCTTGTCGAGCAATGGGAGCACCCGTGCGGCATCGATCATGTTCACACCGCCGATGCCTTGCGCGATGCCAACGGAATACCGGAGTTGTTTCACGAGTTCTGGTCGTGCCTTGAGATGGCTCCCAAGCACGTCTATCCACTTCACAGTGCGCATCGGCTGGTCCCCGCGACGCCACTCTTGGCCATCGTCCAGGGCAGCCGTAACGAGTTGAGCCGTGGGCATTCCCGGTCGTGCTCGGCCTGCCAGCGCCGCTCCAAGCAAAGATGCCCGGAATCCGATGACCAGGTGGTCGTCAGAGAATTCCATGTGCCGCTGCAACCGTGCGGTGAGGTCGGGCTGGTGCTTGTCTGCCAGCGTGGCCAACCTGCGAATGTCCTCAGCCCGTGCTGGCAGATTTCGTTCTGCCCTCAACAGGCTGTCGAAGAACCAACTGTCCTTGGGGCGGCGGGAGAACGTGATGGGCGCGTTCTCGATCCCGGGCAGGTTCTCCTTTGCGCCCTCGATTGACACGACCGTTGCCTTGGACGGCCAGGCTGCCCTCCGAATGTCGGTAACGGCCTGCTCCCGCATCAGTGGAGAGTTCCAGAGGTATCGCTGCACGACAGCCGTTGAAACGGTGCTTCGGATCCGATTGGCGGTTGCTGTGTCCAGCCCGCCATCACGGGTAAGCCACTCGTCAACCGTCTCCAGCATTCGCTGGACTCCTGCGGGGAGTTCGTCTCGCTTGACCGGGGTGGTGGCTTCTGGCTTCGATGCGCTGGTGCCTGCCTGCTCCGGACCAAGCGCCGGGGTGGGCCGGCCAGCGTGATGGCCGCCGTCTAGTGGCTCTAGTGAGAAGGCATCCAGAATGGTGGGGTGAAGGTTGTTAGCGTGCTCGGGAGCATCTCCCCAGAACTCGAGCACGAGATTACGTCGCTCCAGCGAGACAGGGTCGTGATCGTTCTCCGCCACGAAGTTTCGTACGTCACGGCTGAGGGGCTTGTCGACCTTGGTCGGTCGGAACCGCTGCCGGAAATCTGGATCAGGGAACTCACCTTGACGAATGGCGCCAGAGTGTTCCTTCAACACTGGCCGCAGGACACTCCCCAGCACGGTGCGTGGGTTGAAGGACCAGGGCTTCTCCTGTGGGGCGGTCGAATGAACCGCCCGCACTAGAGCAGACTCGTTGAACGGGTATAGACCGTAGCCGTCTGCGGTCGCTCCGAAGGCCTCATGGCACTCTGCCTGTAGGGGGCATGTTGCGCACTTGTTGGGGATTTCGTCCTTGGCGCGCTCCAACGCTTCGCGGCCGACGCGTCCAGCGTTCAAGTAGCGACCAGCGAACGAGGCGATCTCTGAGCGCCCCGGCTCCTCTGCGCTGAAAGGGACATCCAAGTGGTAGACGTAGCCGGTGGCTGCCTGTACGCGGGTCAAGGCCGTCTCTGGCAAGGACTGGAAGTATCCCGTGGTCACGGCCATGAGGCTGCGAATAGGGGCGAGAGTCGTCTTCCCCTCACGGTTGGCGGCTTCTACCACGGCGTCAAGGAGATCCCGTTGAACGCCTTGGATCAGTGCGAAGTCCTCGATCAGGAGAATGATCTCTTTGCCCTGTCGGTGGTACTCCTCCCGTACCTGTTTCATGGCATCAAGGAGCCGGCCAGCACCTAGGTTGGCAGCACTCTTGATGGCGGCTTCAAGATGGCTATTGAGTAGGTCTACCGCGATGGCTTGAAGGTCGCCTCGGGTACTGATGGTGCCGAGCAGTCTCTGGGCCATGCCCGACGCGGACTGGATGTCGCGAATGTCGAGTGGGAGGTCACTGACGCTGAAGCCTTCGGGACGGTCCGTCTGCCCGGCCTGACGATTATGAATGAGCTGATGGGCCAGTTCAGGTACGAACTTTCCCGGTGTGAGCAACTCGGCGCGGACGTGGGGGTCGAGGAGGAGAGCGGCCAGCTTGCCAGGGCCGACGAGCATGCGGGCCAGTGGCCGCGACTCTGTATTGGGCGAGGTTGCTTCGAGTGCTTCGCTCAACTCGTTGAGGATGCGCCTCGCCAGGGACTCTTCGTCGATGTCGTCAGTGAACCTGTTGATGTCTTCTTTCAGTTGAGCCAGGTCACTGCTCTCTGCCTTCGCGATGAGAGTGCTGATAACCGCCTTGAGGCTAGTCTTGGACTTCTCGAGGTAGATGACCTCGCGCTCGTCAGCCCCTTCGTCCATCGACGCGAGTTGCTCGCGGACCCATCGGACAAGGTGCGATTTGCCCGAGCCTGAATCACCAACGACCGGCATGAGCAGGGCGCCGCTGTCCGGGCGGAGCGCCAGGAAGTCTTCGAGTACTTCCCGCTCGCCGATCGGGTCACCTTCGAGGAGGAGTTCCCTCTCATCCATGATCCGGGCTCGCTTGATGCGCAGCGGGGCATGGGTGGCCAGGAAGACTTCCCTAGATGGGCTGACCGCCTCGGTGTTGATCGTGGAGGACGCCACTGCTGGCTCCCAGCAGAGCATTCCGCGGAAGTCAGCCATGGTCGGCCTCCAAGATAGTGATATCGCTGACGGGGCGAGGGCTGGCTGGCCGATCTGGATCGTGCACGTGAAGGATCTGCCGGGCGTCATCGTCGTGGTCCAGACGGATCCATTTCTCATCGTCGCCGCGGAGCAACGCAAAGGAGAGAGCAGTGCCTGCCACGTTCTCGCCAGGAGTGGGGATCCCGACCGCGAGCGAATGCACGCCCCCCGGCAGCACCGGCAGGTTCTCGCGCAGAACCTGCAATGCCTCAACGGCATTGATGCGCTGCCCTGGTTGCCATAGACCGTTCACCGTCTGCTTCACGGCCACGGTGCAGTCGGGGACCAGTGGACTGCCGCCATCAGTGCGAAAAAGCGGGGCAGCTGCGAGGCCCAGAGCGGGCGCCCAATAGCCAAAACGGGTCCACCGTGTGCCGTTCGCGAAGAGGGGAAGAACCTCCGGCCGTAGGAACTTTCGATCCTTTCCATCCGGTTTATCCACGAGGTCCTGCGCGGTGAGCCAATCTACTGCGGGCTCCATCGGATCGTGCATTAGGAACCAGGCAAGCGCACGTGTCAAGTCGCGGGGGCCGGTCCTCTCGTTATCAGCCCCCAACTCCCTGTTGTATTCGGCATCGAGGACCGCTCGGCGCAGGATGCAGGTGTAAGCAACAAGGTCATCGTTGCCTGCTAGATCCCTGGCCTTGCCAGCTAGGGACAACTCCTTGCTTTCCTTATCGACGTGCACCAACCCCAAGTCTTGGAGGGAACTGAGTGCACTGTCGAAAGGAGGTCTTGGCTTCGCCTCGTCTGCTCGCAGAGGCGGAGGACTCAGCAACGCCCGCGCATCATCAAGGGCGATGCTCTTCCCGAAGTAGGTGAGGAGACGCACCACAGCCCATGTCTGTGAGGGAATGGCTGCCTCTACGTTCAGGAGCGTCATCAGAGTTCCTCCAAGGCGCGGCGGAGCGACAGGTTTGCCGGATGGACATCCACGAGCGGCGTACCCCGACGGTCTGGGTGATGCATAGTCCGAGGATGGATCAAGTAAGTGGGTACATCCCACGCGAAGCGCGTCGCCACCTCAGGTCCCATAGACGCTGTGTTGGGGTCCATCATCCAGATGACCGGCCCACGCCAGCTCTCCAGTAGTGCCCCGTCACCATCAACGATCACGGTACGGGTCCGCGCTGTTGTCTGCAGCTGGCCCATAAGGCGGCCGTCCATGCCTGGCCCTCCGACCACGGCCGCTCCGCGGCGAACCAGACTCTCCACCAAACGGGCAGCCAGGACGTGATCGCCGGCATCCTGCCACCACAGGCTCAAACAGTGGCGATCTCCGAAGTACTCGACCAGAGGTAGGCGCCTGTGGTTCTCGGTCGCTGGCAGCAGAGGGCGTGGCTCCCCGGCAAGCCGGTAGAAGCCACTGGGCGTCGGTTCGGATTTGGCCCGGCAGTGGGGGCAGCCTCGGCAGGTGATCCCCGTACGGCGATACCCTCCGCTGTGCGGGATGCGATAGTACGCCCCCAGCACATCGCCGATGCATTGATTGCCTCTCAGAGCAGCCTTGAGTTCGCGCAGTGCCGATGCTCGGCCATGCAGCAGCTTTTGCCGCTCATCTTCAAAGCGGGCGTAGAAGTGCTCTTTACTTCTGGCCTGAGAGTCAAGGAGCTCAATCTCCGCATAATCATTGGCCGTTGTGTAGTACTGCTCTAGTCGCGCCCTCCAATCAACCTCGGACTCATCCACCATCTTTGTCGGCCGCTGTGGTGGATGGACGGCCACGAGCCCGGCGCGCACCATGAGGTTGAGGACCCGGATATTCCATTGCCGGTTCCGATGGAATCCCTCATTCATGTCCGGAGGGAAGGAATCAAGGCTGACCCGGTGGTGGTCGCCAACCATGGTCCGATCATGGAACATCGCTTCCCACCGCTGCCAAGCGCGAGGGGCACCGATGACCACCTCGTCGCTCATGTAGTCGGCGATCTCTTCGTCCCCGCGTGTAGTAGCTAGATACGCGATTGAGGGGCTGCCGTCACGTCCTGCTCGGCCGACCTCCTGGTAGTAGCGATCCACTGTCTCAGGAAGGCAGGCGTGCACGATCGTCTTGACATCGGCGAGGTCAACGCCAAGGCCGAACGCCGAAGTGCCAACGACGATGTCGTACTGAGTCGCGCTCTTGCTGCCTTCCCCGGTCTTGCCGCTCCAGCCTTCCAAGGCTTGGCGACGCTCAGGTTCGGTGGAGTCACCGGTCACGTGAGCTACTCGGTGCAGTCCATGCGCGTGCAGACGGCTTGCCCACTCCTGAGCATGCTCGACCTTTGTCGTGTAGACGATCATGGGCTTCGGCAGGTACGAGACAGCTTCGAGGATCGCTGCTTCCCGCGCCCCCTCACTGCGGCAGGCGTCGATGTAATAGCTCGGCTCATGGCGAAGCTGGGACGCCCAGACGACCCTCGCCCGTTGCGGAGAAGCGAACAGCAGGTCAAGCGTCTCCACCTGCTGCGCGGTGAGCGTTGCACTCATCGCAACAGTGATGGGCTGCCGGCCCTGCGGGGCCTTGCTGATCCAGATGCGACGGTGACTCGCCATCGTTTGAAACTCGGTGCGGAAGCTGTTGCCCCATTGCTCGACAAGATGTGCCTCGTCGATCACGAAGTACTGGAGCAAGCCTGCCTCGGCCGCGTCCTCCAACGGTTTCTTCAATTTCCCCACGAGCGACTCAGGAGACGTGAACACAAGCCTCTGACGGCCTGTAGCAATGTCCTCCCTCATCTTCTGTTGATCTTCGATCGGGAGGCCGCTGGTGTATGCGTATCGGCCCGTGGGGCTGTGATTACCCTGCTGCTCGACGATCTCGAAGGTGCGTCGCTCCAAATCTGCAGCGAGAACACTCGTGGGGACAACGACCACGGAGACGCCGCTGCCGGTACTCGACAGAAGAGCGGGAGCCATCGCCACCGCGGTCTTTCCGTGCCCGGTGGGAAGGCAGATGATGGTGGTGCTCCCCGGCTCGGCAAGAGCCACAGCCCGAGCGGCTTGCCGTTGCCCAGTCGACACATAGTGACTGTGATGTCCGCCGAGGGCGGCTGTGAAGAACGGATCGGCTGGATACGACTCCAGTTTGCGATGGTGTGGCGAGTCCGCACCGAGGTGGATCTGGCGAAGATCCTCTTGAGCCGCGCGACGAGACGCGTCGCCGGAGACCGGCGGATGCCATGGCAAGGCCGTCACATACAGATGCGAGCCGCCGTTGCGCAGCCCAGTCTGGCAGCGAATCTCCTCCCACTGCTCGCGAGTAGGCAAGCGCGGCAGGAGCGGCACCGTGAATCCGGTTGTGTTCTCTCGGGCTTGCGCTTCGAGGAGGATCTGTCGAGTCAGTGAGGCGATGTCGCGCCACCCGCTTGACTCGTCAGCCAAGGCGTCACGGAGCCTGCGGAGTGTTCCCCTCGCATCGGGAACCTCAGGAAGTTGCCGAAGATCACGGTGCTCTGACAGATGCTTGAAGAGCGAGTTGGCACCGGTCCAAGCGTCAGTCGCCACGACGGACCCTCCTGAGCCCCGTCTTCAGCAGACACGTTGCGGATACGAGTTGAACGCTCGGATTGCTCAGTCCCTGCACCAACGCCTCAGTGATGGCGACGTCGACGAGATAGCCCTCTCCGTCCCCTAGAAGCCGACCAGCTGCTTGGCGAGCTTCCGCTTGCGCTCTCATCACGGTGAGGCGCTCCCGGCCCTGCTGTTGGGCCTGGTCGCACTTGTCGGCCAGATTGGTTACGCGTCGGAGCTCCGCTCGGGCGACGGTTTCCGCGTCACGTGCAGATGCTGCGTAGCCGGGCTGCCCGTCGAACAGGTTCATCAACTCGTGGATGTTTCCAGGGTTGTAATTGTGATCCGTAGCGCCGTAGGGGGCATCGAGCCAGGCCTGGGTGGCTTCGTCGGTCAGGGCCTCGGCGGCCCCAGCCGGCACCCAGACCTTCAGCGTGAAAGACGGGAGAAGCTGCTCAGCCTGGCGCCTCAATGCCGCCTCCGCGTCGCGGGCATTCCGCACGAGCGGCAGTGCCAGTGTGAGCGCCGAGGAAATATCGGCTTCGACGAGATAGTCGAAGCCGAAGTAGGGCTCCGGCTCCCCGCGGTAGCT
This sequence comes from Streptomyces sp. NPDC048392, assembly GCF_043200575.1. Classification (NCBI taxonomy): domain Bacteria; kingdom Bacillati; phylum Actinomycetota; class Actinomycetes; order Kitasatosporales; family Streptomycetaceae; genus Streptomyces; species Streptomyces sp. NPDC048392. The sequence continues at coordinate 9,276 of NZ_JBICYB010000045.1, read as the reverse complement.
GGCATCAGCGCGCCAGAAGGCTGTCGCCTGCCCGCGGTCGTCGTACCACACGACGTTCGCGAGCGTGTCGACGAGTGGGCTCCCAATGCGGAACAGACGAGTGCCGGGAGCCTTCAGCGCCTCGGACCGGCTAAATGTGCCCTTGGCAGTCTCCGCTGTGAGGCTCTTGCGGTGGTAGAGATGCGGGGAGATGAGGGTGCGCGATCTGATGTCGAATACCTCGCACATAACGTCATTCAACTTGCGCTCGGTGTGGCGGAGTTTGATTCCGTGCGAGCCATCTCGTCCGGTGTACCCGAGCATGGCTGCACGGGTGGCACCCCAGCCGGCTTCGAACGTTGCGAGTTGCTCGGCGAAGTCAATGTCTTGGGGGGAGGTGTCAAAGATCGACTCGAGAGTGTCCATCTTGTCGATTTCGCGGCGGGCCTTGTCTAGCTGCTTCTGGACGGTCTCGGTGAAATCGACCAGTCCATCTGGCCCGTGCTCAAGTGCTTGCGCCCAGACATCAGCAAGTCCCTGAGCGATGGCGTCCTGCAGCGTGGATACCGACTCGTTCTCGGTAAAGATGCGGTACCCATTGATGAGCAACGACAGCCATGCCTCGGTGTGGGCTTCGGCGTCCGTGAGTACGAACTGGTTCGGTTTCTGGCGCTGCTCGCGGGATTCGACGTAGCGGTCTGTGCGACCGATGCGCTGCTCGAGTTGGTTGGGCGACCACGGTAGCCGCACGTGGATCACCCTCTGGGCAACCTGGAGGTTCAGGCCGTCCTCCGCGGAGTCGTCCGCGATGAGAACCGCAGCCTCTTCCTTGGTGGTGTGCTGTCGCCATGCCGCGATGGCATCTTCAGACGCTTCGGGCCCGGCGCTACGAGTATGCTCGAAGAAGGCGACCTTGGGGAATCGTGCGCGAAGGCGTTGGGTGAGTCTCGATGCGAGTGTGCCTGGGCCGCAGAACGTGATGGTGCGTCCGCGCCTACTCAGGGCCGGCAGGAGGGCGGTGATGAGGTCGTCGATTTCGGCGGCGTTGTGACTGTCTGTGATCTGCGATTCGAGGCTTTGCAGGCTCTTGAACTCGTGAGGCGCCACTGGTGGGTTCGCGAGGTGGTTCCGCTCGCGGGGGCTCAGGCCGGCACGCTGTGCGGCTTCTTCGTCGCGATGGACCCGCCATCGAAGTGCGTCGAGATAGTCGGCGGATGTGCCACCGAGTCGGGAAGCGAGCACGGCTAGCGCGAGGCCGTAGGAGTCGCGCTCGCTCTCAAGGCCCTCATCGAGGAGGTACCCCCACAACTGGGTCTGCCACTCCAAGAGGTTGTCCACGGCTGGGTCATACGACTCGGCCGTCAGCCGTGTCGGCTCGGTGCGGCCGCGCACTTCGTATGCGGCTGCGGCTGATTCATCGTTGTCGTTCAGTACACGTGACCTGCGGTGCCTGATGACGCGGCGATGCAGCCGATAGGTCTCGCTGATGTGTGCCCGGAGTTCCGTGACCCGTGCTGTGAGTTCTTGCAACTCTGTCCCATCGCGGAGGTCGCCCTCGATGTCTAGGAGGTCGAGCACGTGGGCTGCAAGGTCGTTGAAGTGGGTGTCTTCCTGGGGCAGCAGCGCCTTGATGATGTCGATCGTGGACGGCAGCAGCGGGTGGAAGTCTGCGTTGAGACTAAGGACGTGGTCTGCCAACTCGGCCCGGTGGTTGTACCGCTGCTCGAACGCCTCCCGCTCGCTCCACTTGTACACGTCGGCATCAAGCAGGTGCAGGAGCCCCAGGTGCGTGGTGTGGCTGGATGTGACTGGTGTGGCGGACAGCAGCAGGAGCTTTGACGCGGAGTGGGCCAGATCGCACAGTGCACGGTAGGTCGGGTCCGTGTTATCGCGATCTTGGACTAGTTGGTGGGCTTCGTCGACTACGACAAGATCACTACCGTGGTGCCGCTCCCAGAGTTCGGGGGTGTCGTGCGAGATGATCTTTACGCGCGGACGGAAGTCATCGGTGAAGAACTTCGTGCGCAACTCGGCCAACCACTGGAGACGCAGGGAATCAGGGACGAGGAAGACGACGCGTGCCTGCGGGTTATCAATCAGGGTCTGCAGTCCCACGTACCCGGCCTCGATCGTCTTGCCGAGCCCAACTTCGTCGGCGAGGAGATACCGCTGGACCGGGTCCGAAAGCACGGTCAGTGCGGCGCGAACCTGGTGCGGGTAGATCTCGGCGGCGGCCGCCAGGAGGGCCGGGGTGCTGGCGCTGGCAGCGCGCTGCGCGACCAGGTTGTGCAGCATGGGGATGCGTGCGTTGTAGAGATGCCCGGATTCGTTGCCGCCAACAACTAGGACCTGGAGGGGGTCGCGTACTGGCTTGTTCCAGCGCACCCGGAGGTCGGCCTCATAGACCAGATCGTCCAGCTCGGAGTTGGGGTATCGCACGGAATAGTCGTGCGGGGCAGGGGCCCGGCCCACAACGCGGCCAGCCTTCCACTCGCCGGTGCTGCGGTCGTAGTGGAAGACGCGGGTCTCAGGTTCGAGGCGTACGTGTCGGCAAGCTATCGCGGGAACGGTCTGGGGCTCGATCGCGGGCTCGGCCATGGACTCGAAGAAGTCCACGCGCAGCGAGCCGTCGGTGATCGCGCCCACCCGTCCGATTCCAGGGCTTCCCTGGAACTCGACGAGGTGTCCGACTGCGAAGCCCGAAGCCATCTTCTGGTCGCCCCCACCTGCTCGTATGACAATGCTCATGAGCCTAAACGGAGGCACTGACAACAACGTCAAAGATGGCAGACTTGGATTCGCATAAGCATTCGAGAATGGCCGTGAGGCGCCGCGCTAGCCGGCCAGTTGATGTATGGCATAACAGTGCAGGCTCGCTCAAAACGGGCAGATAGAAGGTGTGAGGAACCCGGGGCTGCACGCGACGATGGCTGAAACCCTCCATGCTCTTGGCTGAACTCGGCCCTCGCGCCGAGGCCGACGAGTCCGCTGACCGCTCCCACAAGGTCTCGATCTAGACGATCCCGGCCGTCTGGCCCAGCCCGAGCCGAAACCGGAGAGAGGCGCTGACCTGCAGCTTGTCAATTCTCTCGGCAAGTGTCAGTGGCGTGAGTTGTACTGTCTGGGCGCCTCCCGCCTTCGTTCCGCTCAACGCAGGCCGGCGAGTTCCTGCCACACCAAGACAGAAAGAAGATCGTGAAGGTCCCCGCTCCAGCCGGTATAGCCACGCTCGTCGCCTACATCGCCACCATCCCGGCCGCCAACCTGGCCGTCACGCACATCGGGGCCCTACCTGTCGGCTTCGGCTATGACGCCCCAGCCGGCGTCTACATGGTCGGCTTGGCCCTCGTGCTCCGCGACCTCGCCCGTGAGGCCGCGGGCCGCAAGGCAATCCTCGCGGCGATCGCCGTCGGCACCGTCGTCTCCTACTTCCTCGCCGACCCGGCCCTGGCCTTCGCGTCAGCCGCTGCGTTCGTCGTCGCCGAACTGATGGACTTCGCCGTTTACGAGCCGCTCCGCACACGAGGGCTCCTTGTCGCCATGCTCGCCTCGAACGCGGTAGGCCTAATCGCCGACAGCCTGATCTTCCTCAGGATGGCCTTCGGCTCCTTCGACTACCTGCCCGGGCAGATCCTCGGAAAGGCCTGGATGACCCTCGGCGCTGTCGCGGTCCTTGCGCTCCTGCGTCGCCGGAAGAACGCCACCGCAGAAGCCTTGCCCCGCGCGTAACACAGCGAGATCGACAACTATGGACGGTTCGTTACCCTTTGACCAGACGATCATGGGGGGACCGTGGGCAACCTGCAGAACAAGAAGCTGATCATCAGTGTCGGCGCCGTGTGCGCCGCCACACTGGCCTCGGGCGGCTGGTGGATGATCTCCAAGGGGGACTCCACCAGCACCTGGGACCGCTCTCTCACCTACGCCGAGCAGACGACGGTCCCTGTCGACGGCGGCCGCATCGAGGTCGCCTACCAATCCGTAGATAAAGCGTCGTCGAACATCCCGGACTATGGGGACCGCACGTACACGCCGCACGTCTCGGTGACGGCATACAACGATTCCACCGAGGCGAAGACGTACACGATCAGATTCGACGTGTCGCGGGCGGGTGCCCCTGTGCGTACCAGCAGTAATGCCATAACTCTGTCTCGGGTGCAGCCCGACAGCAGGAGCCGCGGCCAGTACGAAATCACCCAGAGGGAACGCAGTGGGGAGCCCGGGGCGTCGGAGCAGGAGACATACGTCGACAGTCCGACGGGCAAGGACTTCACTCTGGAGATACGAGAGGTTAAGTCAGAGAAGTACTACACGGAATCCGGATCTACTCGCTGACATCACCCGCCTCCGCCTCGGCTGCAGCCGAGGCGATGGGCTTCGGCTTGGTCTTCGCCTGGGACTGTCGCCCGGCTCTGATCCGTTCGACTTCCTGACGGGCGTCCTCGATGGGGTATCCGGCGTCTTGCAGCATGCGGATGCCAGTCTCAAGCGAGAGGACGCCCGCGGTGACGCCGCGCACCACCTCTTCCAAGATGGCCGTCCGATCGGTGGGGGTGTGCGGGCCGAACACGATGTGAGCAGACAGCGGAGTCCCTGCAGCCCAGCCCTCGGCACGGCCGGCCTGGTGAATCCGCTGCACCATCTTCAACAGCAGCGCGTACTTGTGGGCCCGCGCGAGCCGCATGGAGTCGACTAGAGAGTCGAGAGGACCGAGAGACAGCTGGAGGGCGTATCCGCTGGGCACGTCGGAAGGATCGACGGTGCCCAAGCTGACGGCTGGAAGGCGGGCGTTGACCGCGGCTCTGTCCCGTACTTCCTCAACACGGGCACGAAGTTCGGCGAGTTGGTGCGAGGTGTCAAGCACATCCATGCGGCCGCCATCGGCGAGCGCGAAGATCGTCCCAGGCTCGACCGCAAGCGGCTTGGGCCTGCCGGTTACACGGTCGACCTCGGGGCGCGCGCCAGCCAGGCCGATGATGGGTGCGCCCGTGGTGGCGGAGGCACGCGCGGAGTCCGTGTCGGACTCCGCCAGTTCATCGAGGGCCTGCATGACCTTCGCGAGCATCGGCTGCCCAAAATGCTCACCGTCAGACACCGTGTTGCTGATATGGACGATCGGGACGAAGTCCAGTCGCAGATCCAGCCGGTGTAGAACCTCCCCGTCCCCACGGGTACGGAAGCGGGCCTTGTCCAGCGGCAACTCGTCCAGAGACTGGCCGTGCCGCAGATCGTCCAAGAACCACTCAGCATCGGTCAGATAGCACGTAACGGCCGACGTCTGCCCAGATGCCCAGGGGTACGTCCGCTCGATCCTGCCGGAGCCAGGGTTGTAGCGATCGCCGCGCTCCACGACGAGCCCTCCTGGCCCATCGTCGAATGGCTGCCGTATGCCCTGCCCATCTGCTCCTTCATGACTGCGTGTGGACGGTGTGATGGGGCCGAGCTCGTACGTGATCCGCCGAAGTCGCGCCTTCATTCCCCTCTTGGGGTCTTCAGGGAGCTCCCAGGCCAGGTGTACGCGCTGCGGATAGTCGCCCGGGTCGGCATCGTCCTCGATCACGGGGAAGTAGAAGCCAGGGTCGTACGTTTTGAGGCGGACTCGCTGCTTGTCCGGATCCCAGGCCAGGAGATACAGGCCGTCTCCGAGGAGCACGGCCTTGCGCTCGGCGGCCTGCATGCGCAGCGGGAGCAGCTCGGCCTCCGCCCACGTTCGCAGGCGCTGCTGCACTTCCGCGGCTGCCACAGCCTCGGGCGCTGGGGTGTCGTCGGTGGCGTGCTCGGCGCCGGGCACGATGATCTGCTGGGACTTGCCCAGCAAGTGTGCGAGTGCCGTGTCGACGAACGTCGACGCATCACCGAACTCCCGCCGTTCGGAGGCTGCTTCGTTGCCTGTGAGAGCGGCGAGCTCGCCGGCCTGGTTGTTGTCGTAGGCCGCCATGAGCTTGTACGCGGCGAGACGCCGAACTGCTTCATCGGGCAGCCACGTCGCGTGGAGCTCAGGAGCCAGAGATCGGTGAGGCCGTCCGTCGTGCGCGGCGGACATGATCGGCTTGTAGTTGAGCCACGACCAGGCGTCGGTCAGGAAGGTGCGCAAGCCCACAGGGTTGAGGTCCGTAATGTCGGCCCCGCGCCTCCTTCACCCTAGGTGATCGAGAACCTGCGTCGGTCGGATCGCCCGGGGCGCAGTACTTCCTCAAGACCCGCCTCGGTATCGAGGCCGTTGCGGAGCCCTTCCAGCAGTGGGCGGTGATGCTCGCCCAGAACCTGCTGCCTGCGGTGGGGTGCTGGAGTGAACTCCCCGATGCGACCTTTTTGTGTTCATCGCCGACCCGACAGGCGATTGTCGCCGTACGGGGTCAGAGTGCTACCGGCCTCGCTGGGGGTGGCGAGTTGTGTGAGGGCGTGGACAGCGGCGTCCATGCGGTCCGGCGAGTCCATGCCGGCGACCCACGTCACCATCTGCTGCTCCAGCGCAGACCATTCACCGACATGGTGCACGCGACCCTGCTCGTAGAGCTGCGCGATCGGCTCCGCTCGAAGTCGCTTGCCCTGCTTTGCAGTCACCGGCAGTACCGCGGGCATCAGCATGCCCTCCGTGCGCTGTTCACGCTGCAGTCCCTGCCACGCCTGGTGGAGGATCTGCGTGCTCATGTCGCCGCCGAAGTTTGACTCGACCACGATGGCGTCGGCCCGCAACTCGATGGCCAGCAAGCACGCTTCGCGGCCCCAGGCGTCCGCGCCGCGATTGCCCGAGCGGTCGTCCAGGACGTAAAGGTGTCCGTCGCGATCGGACGCTGCTGCGACGATGCCCGTCTCGTCGCCGACGGCAGACTCTCCGCCTGCCGGGTCGACAGCGACGACGATGCGGGCCAGGTCGATGCCGCGCAGCTGTGCTGCGCTGGTCCGGTTCTCGGTGATCCACGGCCACTGCCACACGCCGCCGTCCTGTGGGCGCGGCTGCTGCATGTACAGCGACCACCACACGCGTTCGCCGACCGAGCGGCGGATCTCGGCGAGTGCGTCGGTGTCATACCGCTCAGGCCACAGCGGTGCACCGATCGCACGGCTGAGGGCGTCATCCTCAGACAGGGCGAGAGCCGGGAGGTCAATGACCGTCCACCGGTCGCCCTCGTCCGCCAGGACACGGCCGGCGAGGTCGTCCTCGTCCCAGCGCGTTTGAATCAGGATCACTGAGCCGCCCGGCTCGATGCGGGTCAGGAGGACGGCCTGCCACCACTCCCACAGGCGCTTACGCATCGTGGGCGAGGACGCTTCCTGAGCGTCCTTGATCGGGTCGTCGACGACGGCGAGGTGGGCGCCCTTGCCGGTGAGGCCGCCGCCGACTCCGGCCATGACGGCGCCGCCCTCGGTGCCGGCGAGGTCGAATCGGTTCGCCGCGCTGGAGCCGGGGCGCAGGCTGACGCCGAGCTGCGGGCCGTAGGTGAGGATTGCGTCGCGGATCCACCGACCGTGGTCGTCAGCGAGGTCGGAGGAGTAGGAGGCGATCATCACCCGGTGCTCCGGGCGCCGCCTCAAGTACCAGAGGGGTGCCCACCTCGCGGCCCTGCGGCTTTTTCCGTGCCGAGGCGGCATGGTCAGCAGCAGCCGAGTCGGCTTTCCGGCCGCGACCTGCTCGAAGGCAGCGTCGATCAGCCCCAGGTGGGGGGCCTGCATCTCCCGACCGTCGGTGAGCACGGAGGCCATCGCGCCCGGCGAACGGTCCATCGCCAGCTCGCGCTCGATCCGCACAAGCCGAGCCCGCAGTTCAGGGGTTGAGGCTGCGGCTATCTCACGGCGTCGCTGCGCGGGAAGCGACCGGTAGAGCTGGAGGACCGCGGCCTCGTCAGCCCTTGCCATCCTCGCCCGCATCGCCCCCGGCAAGGGTGATCAGCCGCTCTAGTTCGTCCAGGCCCGCTGTCTCCACTTGGACCGCGGCGCCGTCCGGGCCGGACAGTTCGGTGCGGGCAGGTCGGTCCAGGCCGAGGAGGCGGCTGCTGCGCTCGATGATCCGTACCGCTCGGTCCACGGCCTGGTAGTCGCCGTTACGGATCGCGGCGCGGTAGACGCCGAAGAAGAGTCGCTCGAGTCGCTCCACCATGAGCTGACGCAGCTCATCGGTGTTGGTGTCCAGAGCAGTGGTGCGCTCGACGAGGGCCTTGGAGACGTCCTTGCAGGCGAGCTCGATCAGCCGCTTGTCGGTGGGAGGCTCCAGCCCGCGTTTGTACTTGTCGATGCCATACCCCTGCGGGTAGGCGATGCCGTCTGTGTTGATCGCAGGGTCGGCGGCCAGCTTGCGGCCAATGGTCAGCCAGTCGACGCCGGCGAGTTTGAGATCGATAGCGTCAGCGCGGCGCTGGGTGATGGCAGCCCGGGTGGCGCGGTTGGGGCGGCCCATGACACAACTCCCTGGGCCCCGCGCCTACTGTCCATGATCCCTGACTCAGCCGCGAACCACGCTGACCTGCGCGTTCACAAAATCACGATCCTAGACACAGGGACACCCGCATCGACAGGAGCGGCGGCGGCGCTCCAAAACGCACTACCCGGCCGCACGCTGTGTCGGCCGAGGACGACGGCAGACCTTCCAGGGGCTCTCACCCCTTGAACAAGTCGAGCACATCCAGGGTGGGACGCACGTCGCCAAACGTTCTGTAGACGGTGTGCAGCGTGGCGTTGTGATCCTGATCGCGACCTGCCGCGTTCGCGTCTGCCACCATGATGACCCGGAAACCGAGCGTGCTGGCATCACGGGCCGACGACTCGCAGCACACGTTGGTGACAGTGCCGGTGATCAGGACCGTATCCACGTCGCGCTGCTCCAACAGCTCAGGAAGGCGGCAGCGGCCAGGGAAGAACGCGCTGGGCGCGGACTTCTCCACCAACAAGTCTTCGCGGTGGACCAAGAAGTCTTGCCAGAGACGGTCGGCCAGAGGCCCGGTGCCACCAGAAGTGCGGAAGAGTTCGGCAATCTCCGGGCCGAAGAACTCGTCGCCCACCGCCGTACGCTCAACCGCCGCCGGCAGCACCCAGGCGACCGTGCCGCCCGCTGCTCGAAGGCTGTCCGCGAGGCGGCTGATGTTCGGCACGATGCCTCGGCAGTACGGATTCTGCGAGACGAAGAACGGCACCATGTCGATCACCGCCAAGGCGGTGCGGGCTGGGTCAAGGTGCGTGAACGCGAACCGGCGGCCGCGACGTTCCTGGGTCTTGTCCCCGATGAGTGGACACCTGTTCGTTTCGTTATGCGGCAAATGTCAGGGGAGCTGACTGCTGTTCGTAGGCGATCGGTGCCTGCTG
>NZ_JBICYB010000044.1:0-40922 GCF_043200575.1 Streptomyces sp. NPDC048392 | reverse complement strand
CGCAAGGGCAGTCACTTCCTCGCCTTCCTCGGCCTGGCCGCAGCCCTCACCTGCTACAAGAAGCTCGCGAAACTCACCACGTGAGACAACCTCTTAGCGCCGTGCAGGGAGGATGCGTCCTAGCACATGAGTTGGAGCACGTCTGGGCCGAAGACATCAATTGCCGCAATCGAATCCGGTCAACCCGCCCAGAACGAAGAGCGGACCTCGCTGCAGCCCGCAAGCTGATACCCACCTCGGGCCTCGCCGAAGTCGCCGAGTGGGCCAGCGACATCTGCACCGCCGCGAGCGAGCTGATGGTGACGGAACGGCTGTTGGAGGTCCGCCTTAACGACCTCAGGGGGGAGGGCTGGCTGTGGCAACGTCCGGGTGGATCGAGGATCGCTGGCTGAAAAAACGGCCGAACCCGAGGACCGGCAAGCGGGAACGGACCAAGCTTTGGGGGAAGTGCAAGCGCTACCGAGTAGCCGGCATCCCCGGCGTCCGCAAGCGGTCCTTCGACACGGCGGACGAGGCCAAGGTTTGGCTGTCGGACACGCTGGCGGCCATCAAGAAGGGCGACTTCTTCGACGAGCGTGCGGGGGAGATTCTGCTCCGCGACTACATCACCGACGTGTGGTGGCCGAACTGCGACTATGACCAGTCCACGGCCGAGTCGATGGAAGGGAAGATCCGCAATAACATCGTGCACACCTCGCTGGGCCGCACTCCCATGAACGTGGTCGCCGACGACCACCTCATCGCATGGAAGAAGGAACTGAAGGCCAGGCGCCTGGCCGACACCACGATGGAGGTGCTGTGGACGCACCTCTCCACGATTTTCAAGAGCGCAGAGGGTAAACGCATCAAGCAGAACCCCTGCCGCGCTGCCGCCACCGGCGTCCGGCCGCGAGCGGGGAAAACGAAAGCACGCGCCTGGACCAGTCGCGAGGCCCACGCCATTCGGGAGGCGACGCCCCGCCGCTACCAGCTGGTTGCCGACCTGGGCATGCATGCAGGGCTGCGGCAGGGAGAGGCGTTCGCCTTCAGCCTTGACGACATTGACGAAAGCCTGATGGTCATGCGCATCCGTCGTCAGTTGCAATGGAGCAAGGACGGCAAGACCGCGTACTTCAAGCTGCCGAAGAACCGGAAGGAGCGTCAGGTCCCGCTGTCACCGGGCCTCCTCAAACGCATCAACGAGTACGCGGACGAGTTCCCCTCCGTCACGGTGACGCTGCCGTGGCAGGGGTCGGGAAACTCCGGGCGGGCGAGCGCCACCGTCAGCCTGCTCGTTACAACGCAGTGGCGGAACCGGGTCCGTCCCGGCTCGTTCAATGAAAAGACGATGAAACCTGCCCTCGCGGCAGCCGGCCTCATCAAGCCGCGGCGAGAAGACGAGGCCTGGGGCTGGGAGCCCAGCCGGGAGATGATGCACCACCGGTGGCGACACACCTACGCCAGCGTGCAGCTCGGTGCCGGGGAGGATCCGGTGTCAGTGTCGCACTGGATGGGGCACGCCTCCGTGACCATCACGTTGGAGACGTACGCTCACTTCCTGCCAGACAACGGGATGCGGGGCCGGACCGCCATGGACGCGTGGCTGGACAACGGCGCGCCCAAACCCCCGGCAGCCGTGGACCTACGCGCGTCGGTGCCCCTCGGCTACACCGAGACCAGCACTCTGTCGCTGCCGACCGACGGCGTAGGGGAGCCGTCCGAGTTCCTCTTGGCGGGGGCTCGTTACGGCGGGGCCTGGGCCGTGGGCGTACAGGCATCCGCCGATGCCCCTCTGTACGGGGAGATTCGGACGGACCCCGGTGACGGAGACGCTGCGCTGGCGGCCGGCCTCGCGTGGGTGGAAGAGTATTGTCAACGCGAAGGGCTCGCCGTGGCCCAGGCGCTGAACCTGAACGGTGAGTTCCCCGAGACGGTCAGGCCGTATCAGACGCTCGGACGGCTTCGGATCGAGCCTCGCGAGGTGGGCGCGCGCACTCCCGCGGAAACCCCCTGAGAACCCCCAGGCCCGTGCACGATCACTGAGGGCCGCCGCCTGACTTGCGGGTAGCGGCCCTCGCTGTGCACGTCGATCATGCCTATCAGTGCAGGTCAGGACCATCCTCAGGAGCCCTGAGACAGCTCCGGCTGCACCTGCGCGGCCGAGGTGCGCGATCTCGTCAGACCGCCGGCGCCGGGTACGTCGGGTACTCCACCCCGGAGACGTGCTGGACGACGCGGACGACCTGGCAGGAGTAGCCGAACTCGTTGTCGTACCAGAGGTAGAGGATCGCGTTGTCGCCCTCGACCTTCAGCGCGCCGGCGTCCACGATCGAAGCGTGGCGCGAGCCGATGAAGTCGCTGGAGACGGCGTCGGGCGCGCTGATGAAGTCGATCTGGCGCTTGAGCGGTGAGGTCAGGGAGACCTCGCGCAGGTGGTCCAGGACCTCTTCGCGGGTCGCCTCCCGGGCCAGCTGGAGGTTGAGGATCGCGATCGACACGTCCGGCACGGGCACCCGGACCGAGCTGCCCGTGATCCGCGCCCCGAGGTCGGGCAGGGCCTTGGCGACGGCTGAGGCGGCACCGGTCTCCGTGATGACCATGTTCAGCGGCGCGCTGCGGCCGCGACGGTCCGACTTATGGTAATTGTCCAGCAGGTTCTGGTCGTTGGTGAAGGAGTGGACCGTCTCCACGTGGCCGCGCAGCACGCCGTACTCGTCCGCCATCGCCTTGAGCGGCGGGACGATCGCGTTGGTCGTGCAGGACGCGCAGGACAGGATCTGCTCGTCCGGCTTGATGGTGTCGTGGTTGACGCCATGGACGATGTTCGGGACATCGCCCTTGCCGGGAGCGGTCAGCACGACCTTGTCGATGCCCGGACGCAGGTGCTTGGACAGGCCGTCGCGGTCACGCCACTTGCCGGTGTTGTCGATGAGGATGGCGTTCTTGATGCCGTACGCCGTGTAGTCGACCTGCGCCGGGTCGTCGGCATGGATCACCTTGATCGCGTTGCCGTTGGCGAGGATCGTGCCGTTGTCCTCGTCGACGGTGATCGTGCCCTGGAACTGGCCGTGCACGGAGTCGCGGCGCAGCAGCGAGGCCCGCTTGACGAGATCCTGGTCGCCGCCGCCCCGGACGACGATGGCGCGCAGCCTGAGGCCGTTGCCCGAACCGGCCTTCTCGATGAGCAGGCGCGCGACGAGCCGGCCGATGCGGCCGAAGCCGTACAGGACGACGTCGCGTCCCTCGCGCCGGTCGTTCTTGTTGGCGCCCGTGGCCCCGGCGACGGCCTCCGCGGTGAACTCCTCCACCGTCAGTCCGCGGTCGTCGGCCCTGTGGGTCGCGGCGAGCATGCCGATGTCGATCTGTGACGGGCCGAGGTCGAGCGTGGTGAGGGCCCGCAGGAAGGGCATCGTCTCGGTGACCGACAGCTCCGCGCCGGCGATCTGGCGGGCGAAACGGTGGGTCTTGAGGATGCTGACCACCGACTTGTTCACCAGGGAACGGCTGTGCAGCAGGATCGTCACGTCCTGCTCCCGGTGCAGCTTCCCGATCATCGGGATCATCGATTCCGCGATCTCTTCGCGGTGTTTCCAGTTGGTGAACGAGTCGTCGTTGACAGTCACGTCTCTATCTTTCGAGCTAGGCGGCGCTCATATGCTAACCCCACCACATCGATGATCGATCAAGTGGGCCCCTCCTTGATCAGATGAGTACCGGACCCGGTGGCGCGTAGGCCGCCGTCCTCCGCGGGCATCCCCCGACGCGATGCCCGCCGCGGACGACAGGCGGGCGCGCGCACGGCCCTGGGAGCACTGGCGCACTGGTGGAGGTCCGGCGACGGCCGAAGGGGGCCCGCGGGCCACGCCCGCCGAAGAGGATTGCGCCGGGTGCGACCGGGTACGCGAGGCTGAACCGCGTCCGTGCCGATCACTCGCGCGGCGCCCCACCGTCCCCGCTATCAGGGAATCTGCCATGGAGACACCCGCGAACGACCACCCCGTCACGCCCGCCCAGCGGGCGCTGGACACGCTCGCCGAGAACACCGAGGACACCACGGCGCTCGACACGCTCGCGAGCAGCGACGTCCTCGTGCCGGTGCCCGACGACGCGAACGGCCAGGAGAGCGCCGACCCCGGGATGCTGGCGCTGCCGGTGCTGGAACAGCAGGGCGGCCGCCAGGTGGTGCCCGTGTTCACGTCGGAGGTGGAGATGGCCGACCTGCTGCCGTACGTCTCCCGCTACCGCATGGTGCCGCTGGGCGCCCTCGCCGCCCAGTGGCCGGCCGAGGACCTCTCGCTGTCCATCGACGCCGGCTCGGAGCACCGCCTCACCCTCACGTCGGACGGCGTGCGCACGCTGCTGGCCCGTCCCTAGGCCGGGGCGCCCCCGACGTCGTCGCCGAGCACGCGGGCCAGTACGGCCCGCTGCAGCGGCAGTACCTCGGTGTGCAGATCGCGGCCCCTGCGGGTCAGCGCGACCCGGACACCGCGCCGGTCCTCCGCGCACATCGAGCGCTCCACCAGCCCGTCCCGCTCCAGCCGGGCGAGGAGCCGGGACAGCGCGCTCTGACTCAGGTGGACCCGGCCGACCAGATCGTGCACGCGGCACCGGGTGCGCTCCTCGTCCTGGGCCGCGCCGGTCGTTCCGGGTGCCGCGGTACTCGCGGTCGTCTCGGTCGTCTCGGTCGCGAGGATGTCGAGCACCTCGAAGTCGCTCGCTCCCAGACCGTACGGATGCAGCGCCCGGTCGATCTCGCACGTCGTGCGCGCGTGCAGCGCGAGGACGCCCCGCCACCGTTCCTCGAGCCGCGCGCCGGGCCTTGTGGCTGCCATGACCGAACGGTAGCACCGGGTGCGATGGTGGTTGAATATTGGCTGAATGCATAAATGTCACGATTGCCGGGCAACGGGAGCCCGGTCGCGCGAAGGTGGAGGGACACGGAAGCGGCGGGCCCGCACGGACGAGGACGAGATGCCGCGGACCCCCGTACGCGGCACGCGCCTCGACATCCTGGAATGGCTGAAGGACCCGGCGGCGCACTTCCCGCCGCGGCCTCGTGCCGACGTCGTCGAGCACGGCGTCCACGCGGACGCCGTCGCCGCGAAGCTCGGCGTGGCCCGCCGCGTGGCCGAGACCCACCTCGCCCACCTCGCCCACCTCGCCGGCCTCGGCCGGCTCCGCACCGGGCGCGTCCGCCGGCGCACCCACTGCCGCCGCGACGAGGTGCGGATCGCCGAGGTGCCGAGCATGTTCGAAACGGGCCTGCAGACGCGGACGAGTGCCCCCGCCGACGACGCGTGTGGCACCGTCCCGGAGTGACCCGGCCACCGCCACGGCGTTAGGCTGGGCATCAGCCGCGACCCGCACGGGCGCGGCGCGGCGGTGGGGCCCGCCGTACCCGAACCGCGGCTCAGGCGCCGCCAACGGTCCCTACTTGCGCACGGGGGCTTCCCCCTGCCCGGCGAGTAGGAGACATGCGACCATGACAGCCCCGAAGACCGGGAGTTTCGGCGATGTCCGGCCGGTCGCCCCGTCACGGAAGCGGTGGCGCGCCCAGGCGCCGGTCGTCGCGGTCGTCGCCCTCGGCGGAGGCATCGGCGCCGCCGCGCGCTACGCCGCCTCCTTGTGGTGGCCGACGCAGACCGGCGGATTTCCCTGGACGACCTTCGGGGTCAACGTGGTCGGCTGCGCCGTGATCGGCGTGTTCATGGTGGTCATCACCGAGGTGTGGGCCGCCCACCGCCTGACCCGGCCCTTCTTCGGCACCGGTGTGCTCGGCGGCTTCACCACCTTCTCCACCTACGCGGTCGACAGCCGGTACCTGTTCGCCGACGGCCAGGTCCGCACCGGCCTGGCCTACCTCGCCGCGACCCCGCTCGCGGCACTCACGGCGGTATGGCTCGCCGCATGGGCGGCCCGCCGCGTCCTGAAGAGGAGGCAGCCATGACCAGGCTGACCGGCAGCGCCCTGCGCGTGACCGTCTTCGTCGGCGAGAACGACACCTGGCACCACCGCCCCCTGTACTCGGAGATCGTCCACCGCGCCCACGCGGCGGGCCTCGCGGGCGCCAGTGTCTTCCGCGGCATCGAGGGCTTCGGCGCCTCCTCCCTGATCCACACCACCAGACTGCTCTCCCTGAGCGAGGACCTGCCGGTGGCCGTCGTCATCGTCGACACCGAGGATCGCGTACGGGACTTCCTGCCGCTCCTCGACGAACTCGTCACCGAGGGCCTGGTCATCCTCGACGGCTGCGAGGTCATCCGATACGTCGGCCGGGGCGACGTGGCCGCCGCACCGGACGAAACGGACCCGAAGGGTAAGAGATCGTTGTGAACTGGCTTCTGGTCGTCGCGGGCGGCATGGCCGGTGCTCCGCTGCGCTATCTCACCGACCGCGCGGTGCAGTCCCGGCACGACTCCGTCTTCCCCTGGGGCACCCTCACGGTGAATGTGATCGGCAGCCTGGTCCTCGGCCTGCTGACCGGTGCCGCCCTGGCCGGAGCGGCCGGTTCCGAGCTGCGGCTGCTGCTGGGGACCGGGCTGTGCGGTGCCCTCACGACGTACTCGACCTTCTCCTACGAGACGCTCCGGCTGACCGGGACGGGAGCCCGCCTCCAGGCCGCCGTGAACGTGGTGGGGAGCGTGGCGGCCGGCCTCGCGGCGGCGTTCGCGGGGGTGACGCTGGCCGACGCGCTCTGGGCATGACCCGGGCGCTCACCCGCGTGTAGTAGGAACTGGTTCCCATGAGCGCCATCAGCATCGGTCAGGCCGTCGTCCTCGGAGCCGTCGAGGGGGTGACCGAATTCCTCCCCGTCTCCTCCACCGGGCATCTCAGAATCGTCGAGGGGCTGATGGGCATCCCCGTCGACGACGACGCCGTCATCGGCTTCTCGGCGGTCATCCAGGTCGGCGCGATCGCCGCCGTGCTCGTCTACTTCTCCAGGGACATCGCGCGGATCGTCTCCGCCTGGGGGCGCGGGCTGCGCGACCGGGAGGAGCGGTACCACCACGACTACAAATTCGCCTGGTGGGTCGTCCTCGCCACCATCCCGATCGTGCTCGTCGGACTGGCCGCCAAGCCCCTGATCAAGGGCCCCCTCGCCTCGCTGTGGGTGGTGGCCGGCTCGCTGATCGTCGGCAGCGGGGTGATGTGGTGGGCGGACCGCACCGGCCGGCACAAGCGGGGCGAGGACGACACGTCCTTGAAGGACGCGATGCTGGTCGGCGGGTCCCAGATCCTCGCTCTGCTCTTCCCGGGCTTCTCCCGCTCCGGCGCCACCATGTCCACCGCCCTGATGCTCGACCTCGACCGGGTCGCCGCCACGCGGCTGTCCTTCTTCCTCGGCATCCCCGCCCTGACCGGCGCCGGCCTCTACGAGCTGAAGGACGCCCTGGGCACGGGCGCGGGCGCCGTCCCGCTGGCGGTCGGCACCCTCGTCTCCTTCGTGGTGGCCTACGCCTCCATCGCCTGGCTGCTGAGGTTCGTCGCCAGGCACACCTTCAACGCCTTCGTGATCTACCGGATCGCGGTCGGCGTCCTGCTGTTCGGGCTGCTCGGCTCCGGTGTGCTGCGGAGCTGACCGCCGCCGCACGCCGGGGCGGCGCCCGCGCACGCACCTCAGCGGGCGTCGCGCAGCGGCTCCCCGACGCTCCTCATGTGCCGCAGTGCCTCGCGGTGGGAGGCCAGCAGTCCCGTCTGGTGGTACGGGACGCCGAGCTCGGCGCAGTACGCCTCGGTGAGGGCCTGGGCCCGGCCGAGGGCGGGGGTCGGCATGCTGGGGAAGAGGTGGTGCTCGATCTGGTAGTTCAGCCCGCCCATGAACGCGTCGACGAGCACGCCGCCCCGCACGTTGCGGGAGGTCAGGACCTGGCGGCGCAGGAAGTCCAGCCGCGTGCCCCCCTCGATCATCGGCATGCCCTTGTGATTGGGCGCGAAGACCGAACCCAGGTAGACGCCGAACAGGCCCTGGTGCACGGCGATGAAGGCGAGCGCCTTGCCGGGGGAGAGGACCGTGAACAGGCCGCCGAAGTACAGGGCGAAGTGGGCGACGAGCAGCGTGCCCTCCAGGACCGGCCGCTTCACGGACCGGCTGCCGAGCGCCTTGAAGCTGTTGAAGCTCAGGTTCAGGCCCTCCAGCGTCAGCAGCGGGAAGAACAGGGCCGCCTGGTGTTTCCCGACGAAGCGCGGAAGCCCGGTCGCCCGGCTCGCCTGGCGCCGTGACCACACCAGGATGTCGGGGGAGACGTCCGGGTCCTTCTCCTCGTGGTTCGGGTTCGCGTGATGGCGGGTGTGCTTGTTCATCCACCAGCCGTAGCTCATGCCCAGCAGCAGGTTGGCCACCAGCAGGCCGCCCGTCTCGCTGGGGCGCCGACGGGAGAAGACCTGCCGGTGGGCGAGGTCGTGGGACGCCAGCGCGAGCTGGCCGAAGACGACGGCGAGCGCGGCCGCGACGGCCGGCTGACCCCAGCTGTCCCCCAGGGTGACGAACGCGGCGACACCGCCCGCGAGCGCGAGGGCGACGGCGCCGAAACGCACCGTGTAGTAGAGCGGGCGGCGCCGGAGCAGCCCCGCGTCGGCTATGCGCCGGGAGAGTTCGGAGAAGTCGCTTCCCTTGTCGCGTCGCTTGTCCTGTCCGCGCGTGGGCGAGCTCTCGATGAGCACCGTTGGATCTGCCATGTACCTCAGTATGTGAACGGCTTCCCGGCCCCGGAATGATGTCTGCCCCCGGCCTGGGGGTGCGGCCAGCACCACCACGGCCCGGGGGCCCACCCCTGCCGGCCGTCCCGCGCCCGGGCCGGCCCGGGGGAGAATGGCGATCATGAGCACACCGACGACCTTCCGGCCGGTCCTGGAGCGCATCGCCGAGGAGATCGAGCGGACCCCGGGCAGGGGCCGGCCCGCCGACTACATCCCGGCGCTCGCCGCCTGTGACCCGCGCCGCTTCGGCATGGCCGTCGCCGAGCCGGACGGCACGGTGTACGGGGTGGGGGACTGGCGGGAGCCGTTCTCCGCGCAGTCCATCACCAAGGTCTTCACCCTCGCCCTCGACCTGGCCAGGGAGGGCGACGCCCTGTGGGAGCACGTGGGCCGAGAGCCGTCCGGCAACCCGTTCAACTCCCTGGTGCAGCTGGAGTACGAGAACGGCATCCCGCGCAATCCGTTCGTCAACGCGGGCGCCCTCGTCGTCACCGACCGGCTGCACACCCGCACCGGCGACGCGGCCGGCGAACTGCTCGCCTTCCTGCGCGCCGAGAGCGGCAACCCGGATCTGACCTACGACGAGGAGGTCGCCACCTCCGAGGCCGCACACGGCGACCGGAACGCCGCACTGGCGCACTTCATGGCCTCGTACGGCAACATCGACAATTCCGTACCGGTGCTGCTGGAGCAGTACGTCCGTCAGTGTTCCGTCGCCGCGTCCTGCGCCGACCTCGCCCTGGCGACCGGTTTCCTGGCCCGGCACGGCATCCGCGCCGACGGCACCCGGCTGCTCGGCCGCAGCAGGGCCAAACAGATCAACGCGGTGATGCTCACCTGCGGGACGTACGACGCGGCCGGCGACTTCGCCCACCGGGTGGGCCTGCCGGGCAAGAGCGGGGTCGGCGGCGGCATCATCGCGGTCGTGCCGGGCCGCTGCACGCTGTGCGTGTGGGGCCCCGGCCTGGACGAGCGGGGCAACTCGGTGGCCGGGGTGGCGGCCCTGGACCGCTTCACGACGCTCACGGGACTGTCGGTCTTCTGAACGGGCCGGGCGATGGCGTCAACTCCCGTCGTCCCGCACGAGCCTGAGCCGCAGAGCGAGGGCCACGACGCCCGCGCCCAGCCCCGCGACGCCCAGGATCGCGCCGGTCTCGGGCCAGCCCGGTTCGTCCTCGGCGGGCTTCGCCGCGGCCGGCGCCGCGAGTACGGCCTGCGGACCCTTCCCGAGCCGGACGTCCCCGGGGGCCAGCGAGCCCACCGGGTCGACCCGCCCGGCGGCCTCGAACCCCCAGTCGAGCAGCGAACGGGCCTCCTCGTACACGGCGTGGCCGCCGCCCTTTTGCGGGTTCATCACCGTCACGACCAGGGTGCGTCCGCCGCGGCGCGCCGCGGCGATGAGCGTGTTGCCCGCGTTGCTGGTGTAGCCGTTCTTGACACCGATAAGCCCCGGGTACGGCTCCACGCCGTCGGCTCCGGTGAGCAGCCGGTTGGTGTTCATGATCCCGTACGAGCTTCCGTCACGGCCCGGGAACATCGCGTCGACCTTGGCGCAGTACCGCGCGAAGTCCGCACGCCGCAACCCCGCCCGGCCGAAGACCGCCAGGTCGTACGCCGACGAGACCTGGCCCGGCGCGTCGTACCCGTCGGGTGAGCGTACGTGGGTGTCGCGGGCGCCGAGTGCGCGCGCCTCGGCCTGCATCCGGGCGGCCGTGGCGCCCCAGCCGCCGGTGAGCGAGGCGAGGACGTGCACGGCGTCGTTCCCGGAGTTGAGGAAAACGCCGTTCCACAGGTCGGAGACACGGTACGTCTGCCCCTCGACGACACCGACCAGACTGCTGCCGGGACCGATGCCGGACAAATCCTCCGTGCCGACCTCGTGACGGATGCCGCCCGGCAGGACCGGCAGCACCGTGAGGGCGAACAGGGTCTTGAGGGTGCTGGCCGGCGGCAGCCTGCGGTGCGCGTCGTCCGCCGCCAGCACGTCGCCGGTGCCGGCGTCGGCCACGACCCAGGACAGGGCGGAGACCTCGGGAACCCCGGGCGCCCCGGGCAGTGGCCGGACCTGGATGCCGGAGCGGTGCAGCAGCGACGGTTGCACCGCCGCCCGTGGACCGCCGGGCGGGCCGGGGTCCGGTCGCCCCGCACGGGCGGCCGCGGCGGGCATCAGCGTCAGCAGCCCTGCGACGCAGAGCACGCAGGTGGATCGAGCCGCCCGGAATGGGAATCCGATAGTCATACCGCAAACGTAGGAACGGCCCTCCGAGCCGCCACGCTGACCGGGCCGGGTCACGCCCGCAAGCACCCGGATGCCGTAGCGGAGGCCGCCGGGAGGTGAGCGTCGGCGGTGTCCGTGGACGGGGCCGTTGGAGGGCGTCAGCCGGTGGGCAGCGTCGGCTGCACCTGCCGCAGGAACGTGGCGTTGTCCGGCGTCCGGCGCAGCCGCTCCAGCAGTGTCTCCAGGCCGGACTGCCCGTCCCGGGACAACAGCGCCCGACGCAGCCCGCGCACGGCGGTCACCTCGGCGGCGGACAGCAGGAGTTCCTCGCGCCGAGTGCCCGAGCCGGTCGGATCCACGGCGGGGAAGACCCGGCGCGAGGCCAGCTCCCGGCTCAGCCGCAGCTCCATGTTGCCGGTGCCCTTGAGTTCCTCGAAGTAGAAGTCGTCGGCACGCGAGCCGGTCTCCACCAGGGCGGTGGCGAGGATGGTGAGAGAGCCGCCCTCCTCCGCCTTGC
Source organism: Streptomyces sp. NPDC048392 (assembly GCF_043200575.1). Classification (NCBI taxonomy): domain Bacteria; kingdom Bacillati; phylum Actinomycetota; class Actinomycetes; order Kitasatosporales; family Streptomycetaceae; genus Streptomyces; species Streptomyces sp. NPDC048392. The sequence continues at coordinate 29,511 of NZ_JBICYB010000044.1, read as the reverse complement.
GGGCGGCGCCGAAGAACCGCTTGGGGCCCAGCAGCGCCCCGGCGTCGACACCGCCGCTGAGGGTGCGGCCGCCGGACGAGGCGGCGTTGTTGTGCGCCCTGCACAGCCGGGTGAGGGAGTCGAGGAGGATGACGACGTCCTCACCGGCCTCGACGAGCCGCTTGGCCCGCTCGATCACCAGGTCGGCGAGCGCGACGTGCTGCTTGGCGCTCTGGTCGAAGGTCGAGGCGTACACCTCGCCCCGCACCGAGCGCCGCATGTCGGTGACCTCCTCGGGGCGTTCGTCGAGCAGTACCACCATCAGCCGGGACTCGGGGTGGTTGCCGGCCACCGCGGCGGCGATCTGCTGGATGAGGACGGTCTTGCCGGTCTTGGGCGGGGCGACGATCAGGCCGCGCTGGCCCTTGCCGACCGGGGCGAGCAGATCGGCGACGCGCCCGGTGAGGGCGGCCGCCGGATGTTCGAGCCGCAGCCGCTCGTGCGGGTGCAGCGGGGTCAGGTCGGCGAAGTTCCGTCGGCCGCCCTGCCGGTCGGGCGTACGGCCGTTGACGCGGACGACGTCGGTCAGAGTGTGCCGGTCACCCCGCACACCTTCGACGAGGTCGCCCTTGCGCAGGCCGTGCCGGCGGATCAGCGCGGGGGAGAGGGCGGGGTCGGAGGGCTCGGGCCGCAGGCTCTTGCCCCGCAGGTGCCCCTTCCCGCCCGTGTCGAGGTCGAGGACACCGCTCGCGATCTCGGCCGGGGCCTTCTGCACAGGGGGGTGTTCGAGTGTGGTGGTCATGGTGGTCGGTCCTTTCGAGGACACGGGCATGGGACATGCGGAAGGAAGAGGGGAAGCCGTGCGAGGGGTCGGACGACACGCCTCCGGACGGCGGGAACAGCACCTCGGACACAGCGGGGACGAAGCCCTGCTCACGAGGTTGCGCCGAGAAGCGGATGCGCCGGTCGCACCAGGACGGGCGGGTCCGCGAACCGAAGGGAAACTGGCACCGGCGCCCTGTCGAGGGCGTACACAGGTGCTGACTGAATCCTACCACGGGCCGTGGCGGTGGGCGGGGCGGTCCACGTCCCTCGGGTGGCAACGCGGCCGGTGCGCCGCCTGTTCCGTCTTCCGCGGGGTCCGGGCCGGGCTCAGCCGCCCGGACGTGCCTGGGCCCCCTGCGCCTCACCGGTCGTCCGCTCGAACTGCGCGGCCATGGCCGCCCGAAGGGCCTGCGCACCCGACAGCGGGCGCACCATCACCGTCAGTTCGTCGATGCGGCCGGATGCGTCCAGGTGGAGGAAGTCGCAGCCGCCGAGCTCGCGGTCGCCCACCCGCGCCGTGAAGACCAGTGCGTGGTCGCGGCCGTCCGCCTCGCCGATGACGCGCTCGTAGCGGAAATCCTCGAAGACGCGTTCGACCGCGCGCAGGATCGCCACCGTGACCGCCTTGCCCCGGTAGGGCTTGAAGACGACAGGGCTGGTGAAGACCACGTCGTCGGACAGCAGTGCTTCGACGGCGTCCAGGTCGTGTGCCTCGATCGCCGTACGGAATGCCCGCATCGCCACTCCTTCATACTGAACTATTTGAATAGGTGTGGAGTAGAGTAGTCGCCGTGGCCCGTACTTGCTAGCGTGTCGACATGTCTCTCAAGTACGCCGTCCTGGCCGCCCTGCTGGAGGGCGAGGCCTCGGGCTACGAGCTGTCGAAGGTCTTCGACGTGTCGCTCGCCAACTTCTGGCCCGCCACGCCGCAGCAGCTCTACCGGGAGCTGGAGCGCCTCGCGGGCGACGGGCTGATCGAGGCACGGACGGTGCCGCAGGAACGCAGGCCCACCAAGCGCCTGTTCTCGCTCACCGGGGCCGGCCGGGAGCGGCTGGGCGCGTTCGCCGCCGAGCCGACCCGGCGTCCCACCGCCGTCCGCGACGAGTTCCTGATCAAGATGCAGGCCATGGACGGCGTCGACCCGGAGGCCGTCCGTGCGCTGGTCGAGGAGCGCAGGGCCTGGGCCCTGGGAAAGCTCGCCCGTTACGAGCGCGTACGCGAACGCCTCCTGGACGGCCGCACCGAGGAGGAACATCTCCGCGACGCCGAACGTGTCGGCCCCTACCTCACGTTGGCCGCCGGGATCACGTTCGAGCGGGAGAACGCCCGCTGGTGCGAGCGCGTACTCACCGTGCTGAGCGAGCGCCGCGCTCCCGCCGGGCCCGGCGGGCCCGCCGGGCAGGCCCGGGGCTGACCGGATGTTCGGCCCCGAAGGCCCCACCCTGCGCGAACTCGCCCTCCAGGCGCTGTCGTCGGTCGAGCACGGCTACGACCTGCTCGCCCCGAAGTTCGACCACACTCCGTACCGGACGCCGGACCGGGTGCTCGACGCGGTGGCCCGCGCGCTGGCGCCGATGGGGCCGTTCGCCGCGGGACTTGACCTGTGCTGCGGCACCGGCGCGGGCGTGGACGCACTGGCCCGGGTGTGCCGGGGGAGCGTGACCGGGGTGGACTTCAGCGCGGGCATGCTGGACGTCGCACGGGGGCGCACCACGCCGCGTGGCCCGGCGGGCTCCTGGGTGCGTGCGGACGCCCGCCGTCTGCCGTTCGGCCCCGCGTTCGACCTCGTGGTGAGCTTCGGGGCGTTCGGGCACTTCAGGCCCCGCGAACTGCCGGGCCTGTTCGGGCAGGTGCGCTCCGTGCTGCGTCCGGGCGGCCGCTTCGCCTTCCCCGTCGTCGCCCCGCCCCGGCCCGGCTCCCGGGCGTACTGGACCCTGCTCGGCTTCGACGCGGCGATGCGGGCGCGCAACACCCTGTGGCGGCCGCCGTTCGTCATGTACTACCGGACGTTCCGGCTCGGCGACGTGGGCCGCGAGCTGTCGCGTGCCGGCCTGCGGGCGGACCTGCACGCACTGCCGGGGTTCGGGCGCCGCCCCGACGGCAGCCCGCGGGTCCGGCTGGTCGTGGCCCGGCGGCTCGGATAGGGCAGGTCATCCGGCCGCCGGCAGGGTGAACTCGTAGACCAGGGCGTCCTGGCGGGTGTCCACCAGGAGATCCGTGATCTCCAGCGGGCGCGCGTACTGGTCGTGCACCCGCCGCACGACCCGGACCGACGCGGTGTCGGGCTGAAGGGTGATGGTGTCCCGGTGATGCAGCGTCAGGCCCGCCCTGCGCATCCAGTCGTAGGCCCGCCGCAGCTGCGCGGAGGCGACACCGTCGGCGCGGTCGCGATAGCGGGCCAGCTCCTCGACCTCGGCGAGCGCGACGGCGGAAAACGATGTCACCGCCGTTCGCCTGCCGTCTCCCCCCGCCGACGCCGACGTGTAGCGGTGCACCAGGGTCGGCCGGCCCGGTGTCAGGCCCAGAGCCGCGGCGTGCTCGGGCGGCGGCGCCGTCCAGGCGACGGTGGCACGGTCGCCGGTGCGGACGTCCGCCGCCCGGGCGCCGACCGGGAAGACGAGGGGCGCCGGACTCCCGGCCGGCGGTCCCGGCAGGGCGACGTGGCTGCCCCGCCGGTCGGTGGTGAGCAGACCGTCCCGGCGCAGCACGTCCAGTGCCTGCCGCACGGTCTCCCGGCTGACCCCGAAGTGCTCGGCCAGCCGGCGTTCGCCCGGCAGTCGCTCGCCCGGCGGGACGGTCCCGTCGTGCAGCTCGGCGAGCAGTTGGGTCGCCACCCGCCGGTACAGGGGCTGGGCCTCGGCCGGGGACTGGTCGTGCGGGGTGGTGCGGGCCATGCCGCGCCTCCTGTTGATGACGTACGGTAGCCGCGCGGGCTCGATGCGCCACCAGAACTACCATTGGTCTAAACCAGCAGGGAAGGCCGGTCCGCCGGTTCGGCCGAAACACCACCCACGGGCGTCAGAGGTACGAGCGCAGCCAGCGCAGCTTGGCGGCCTCCTGGAACGGCCCGCCGCCCTCGTGGTCGTTGAAGTCGTACACCTCGATCGCCTTGTCTGCGTGCGCCCACGCGTTGAACGCCGCGAAGACGGTCGACGGCGGGCAGGTCTGGTCCTCCAGGGCGGCCGAGAACAGGGCCGGCGTCCGGCCGCGCGCCGCGAAGTGCACGCCGTCGAAGTAGGACAGTGTGCGCAGCGCGTCCTCGGTCCGGCCGCGGTGCGTCTTCAGGTACAGGCCGACCTCGCGGTACGGGTGGCGGTCGGTGAGCGTGGTCGCGCGCGGGAAGTCGCACAGGAACGGCACGTCCGGCGCGACGGCGACGAGGTCCGGCAGCAGACCGCCCACCGCGATCGTGATGCCGCCGCCCTGGCTCGCGCCCAGCGCGACCGTGCGGGCCGGGTCGGTCAGCGGGTGCGAGCGGGCCGCCTCGACGGCGCGCACGGCGTCGGTGAAGACCCGGCGGTAGTAGTAGTTCTCGGGGGCGTCCAGGCCGCGGGTCAGGAAGCCCGGGTACGCGGGCGTGCCGCCGACCGGGTCCGGGGTCCCGCCACCGCCGCCCCAGGCGCTGCCCTGGCCCCGGGTGTCCATCACGAAGTGCGCCCGGCCCGTGGACGCCCACAGCAGGTGCTCGTGCGGCAGCCCGCGCCCCCCGCCGTACCCGACGAACTCCACGACCAGCGGCAACGGCTCCTCGGCCGCGGCGGGCAGGGTCAGCCAGCCCTTCACCGGGTGACCGCCGAACCCGGCGAACGTCACGTCGTACACCCGCACCGTGGACAGGCCCGTGTCGACCGGTTGGAAGCGGGCGTCCAGCTCGTGCTCGCGGGCTTCCCCGAGCGTCTTGCTCCAGAACGCGTCGAAGTCATCGGGCTCGGCCGACGCGCTGCGGTACGCGTGGAGCTCGTCGAGCGGAAGGTCGAACAGGGCCATCGAGAACCGCCTTTGCGAGGAGACGTGCCGGACCGTGCGGCCGATCACACCGTACGTGAGCGGCCGGAAGACCCGCCAGGTCCGGCCCCTTCCCGGGCACCGCGCCGCAGGGCGTCCCGTCAGGCCCGGCGGTGGGTCCACTGCGGTTCGGTCAGCGCCCAGTCGCGGTCCCACTCCGCCATGCGGTGCCGCAGGGCCACCCGGCGTACGGCGTGGTGCGCGAGGAGCACGGTGAGCGCCGTTCCGATGGCGGTGAACGAGCCGATGGTGGCGCTGTGCTGCCAGACCTCGGCACCGTCCGCCGGCGGCGGCACGCTCCGGCCGTGCGAGTCCAGCCACACGTCGACCCTGTCACCGTCCCGGGTGTTGGCCGGGACCCGCGCCGTGGTGCTCTCCTTCGTACCGTCCGGCGCGCTCCAGCGGACGCTCGCGCGGTACGAGCCCTGTCCGCCGAGTTCCCCCGTCGGCAGGGCCTCCGAGGTCTTGTCGACCACCGTGGCGCGGACGCGGTGCCGCTCGGCCCGCTGCTGGGCGACGACCGCCTGGGCCTGCCCGTGACCCCACCAGGCGGTGGCGGCCCCGAGCAGCGGTGCTCCCACGAACAGCAGCAGGGCGGTGACCACCACGGTCCACGCCTCGACGACGTCCGACCGGCGCCGCAGCGGATTGCGCCGCCAGCGCCAGCCGCGTACCCGGGTTCGCATGTCGACCTCCTCGCGATCACCGCGACCGGAGGGGCGGGCGGACGGCCGTAGGACTGCGGGGGGGCCGCCGCGCCTCCGTCTCGCGCCACGTGTGCGAGTCCCGCACTGGTCTGGTACCCAGTCCGGCGGCCCTCGCTCACCATCGGGGCGGGATCCGGCCCGAATCCCGGGCGGTCCGGGCCCGTGTCCCGCAGCGGGGCGGGGACCCGGTCAGCCGAAGCGTTCGATCCGGATCCGGTCGACCGGCTGCCCGGCCGCGACCAGCAGCCGTGACGCGTGCTCCGCGAAGGAGTTGGATCCGCACACGTACGCCTCCCAGCCGCCGCCGGGCGGCTCGGCCAGGAGCGGCGCGAGATGCGCGGACGTCAAGCGGCCCACGGGCGTCCCGGCCGGGGCGGCGCGGGTGAACACGGGCGTCGTCTCCGCGCCGAACTCACGCGCGTAGATCAGCTCTCCCGGACTGCGCGCGGACACCAGCAGCCGCAGCGGCACCGTCAGGCCCCGCGCCCGGTGGTGCCGGACCATCGACATCAGCGGGACGACCCCGGAGCCCGCGCCGAGCAGCAGGGCGGGCCGGTCGCCCGGCCAGGCGAAGAAGCCGCTGAGCGGGCCGCGCACCTCGATCTCGTCGCCGGGCCGCGCCACCGTGTGGAACCAGCCGGACACCTCCCCGCCGGGCACGCGGTCGAGGGTCAGCTCGATGTGCCCGGACCCGTCGGGAGCGGACGCCAGTGAATAGTGACGCTGGGCCCGGTAGCCGTCCGCGGCGGTGAGCCGCAGCATCAGGTGCTGGCCGGGCAGGTGGCCCGCCCAGCCGGGCACGGCGAGGCGGAAGGTCGACGCGTGGGGTGTCTCGCGGCGGATCTCCGTGAGCGTGGCCGTCTGCCACGTCCCGGCCGCCCGGCCGTCCACCTCGATGCGCCCGGGCACGGCGAACCGCGTCGGGGGAGTGAAGACCCCTGCCGTGTGCGTGGCTGCCTCAGTCACCGGAGTACCGCTGCTCCTCCCAGGGGTTGCCGCGCGCGTGGTAGCCGTTTCGCTCCCAGAAGCCCGGCTCGTCGTGGTCGAGGAGCTCGAGGCCCGCGATCCACTTGACGCTCTTCCAGAAGTACAGGTGCGGGACCACCAGCCGCGCCGGACCGCCGTGCTCGGGGGCGAGCGGCCGCCCGTCGTACTCCCACACGATCCAGGCCCGTCCGCCGGCCAGATCCGCGAGCGGCAGGTTCGCCGCGTAGCCGGTGTGCGCGTGGGCGACGGCGTGCGTCGCGGACGGCAGCGGGCCCACCGCGTCAAGGAAGGCGTCCAGGGACACGCCCCCGAACCGCACCCCGAACTTCGACCAGCCGGTAACGCAGTGGATGTCGCCCGCGTACCCGGACGCCGGCAGCCGGCGGGCCCCGGCCAGGTCCCAGGTGCGGGGCTCGGCCACGAGACCGCCCACGCGGAAGGTCCAGTCGGCGGGCGCGAGGTCGGGCGTGACCTCGGCGGACAGCACGGGCCAGTCCTCGCCCGCGTCGTACTGGCCGGGCGGCAGCCCCGGCCGGGCGGCGCGCGGACGGCCGGTGAAGCCTCGGGTGGTGTGCATGCGGTGGGGCCTTTCGGGCCGTCGGGGCGTGCTGCCCGCGGTCGGCGTGATCAGTGCGTACCCGTCAACCGTACGTGTCCGGGAGCGACGTCCGGACCGGCTCCTCGTCCCGCCCCGCACCCCGCCACGCGTTGTACCGCTCCAGATACGCCGCGAAGCGGACCAGGTCCTCCTCGGGCCAGTCCGCGAGCCGCTCCCGGAAGGCGGCCCTCCGGCTTTCGGTGACCTGGTCCAGCATGTGCCGTCCCGACTCCGTCAGGTGCAGGACCTGGACGCGGTGGTCCTCCGGGTCGACACGCCGCTCGATCAGCCCGGCGCGCTCCAGTGCGGACACCTGGCGGCTGACGGTGGACTTGTCCAGGGCGTAGTGGGCGGCCAGATCCGTGGCCCGGCGGCCGTCCCGCTCCTCCAGATGCCCGAGCAGCGTGTACGACACCAGCGACAGCTCCGGATGCATGCGCCCCGCCGAGGCACGGGCCCGGCGGGCGAAGGCCGTCATCTCGCGCTGGATGGTCTCGACGGCCGCCTCCGCCGGGTGCCCGGCCGGGGCGGCGGTCGTCCCGTCCGGCATCTCGGCAGTCGGCACAGGTCCTCCTCGACATCGCTGGTTGTACAGTACAACTCGGAGAGTAGGTTGTATAAGCCAACCACTCCGTCGGCTGCTGCCCACAGGGCCGAGGGGGAGGCCGAGGACACCGCCGGCGGGTGAATCACTGAGGTAGTGTGACCATCGGCCGCGGACCGCCCCGGCCGCCGGACGCCTGGGAGGTGAGACCCATTACCGCTGTGTCGGCCCGGGTGCTCTCACCTCACGGCAGTGCGGTCACCGGCAACGCGTGACCGGGAGAGCGCCCTTCGGTTCCCGAAAGGCTCTCGGCTTTCATGCCCCCCTCCTTCCCCGTGTCCCCCTCGCCCTTCCCTTCCGTCTTCTCCGCGTCCCTCCCGTCGTGTGACTCCGTCGTCGCAGCGCTGCGCGCCGCCGGCTGCGTCTTCGCCGAGGACGAGGCGGCGCTCGTCCTGGCCGCCGCCCGCACCCCCACCGAACTCACCGCGCTGGTGGACCGCCGCGTCGCCGGTCTGCCCCTCGAACTCGTCCTCGGCTGGGCCGAGTTCCGCGGCCTGCGCATCGCCGTCGCGCCCGGTGTCTTCGTGCCCCGGCGCCGCACCGAGTTCCTGGTGTCCGAGGCCCTCGCCCACGCGCCGCACGCGGATGTCGTCGTGGACCTGTGCTGCGGGTCGGGCGCCGTCGGCGCGGCCCTGGCCGCCGCGCTGGACCGGCCCGAGGTGCATGCCGTCGACGTCGATCCGGCCGCCGTGCGATGCGCCCGCGGCAACCTCGCCGACGTGGGCGGCCGGGTGTACGCCGGTGACCTGTTCGGCGCGCTGCCCGACGCCTTGCGCGGCCGGGTGGACATCCTCGCGGCCAATGTGCCGTACGTCCCCACCGGCGAGGTCGCCCTGCTGCCCGCCGAGGCCCGCGACCACGAACCGCTGGTCGCCCTCGACGGCGGCACCGACGGCCTCGACGTGCTGCGCAGGGTCGCGGCCGAGGCGCCCCGCTGGCTCGCGCCGGGCGGCTGCCTGCTGGTCGAGACGAGCGAACGCCAGGCACCCGCCGCCGCCGACGCCTTCGCCCGGGCCGGTCTGACCACCCGTCTCGCCGTCTCCGAGGAGTGGTACGCCCATGTCGTGATCGGCGTCAGGCACTGACCGTCTCGGCTCCCCTACGCCGGCGGCGTGGCCCGGGCGATCAGCAGGGCCACGTCGTCGGAGTTCTCCGGTTCGTGCAGGGTGCGCAGAAGCAGGTCGCAGACCTCCTCCAGGGGGCGGTCCGGGCCGTCCAGCAGGGCGAGGAGCGCGTTGAGCCGCTCGTCCAGCGGATGCCGGCGCGTCTCGACCAGACCGTCGGTGTAGAAGACCAGCCGGTCGCCCGGCTCCAGGCCGACGGCGGTGGTCGAGAAGGCGACGCCGCCCACCCCGAGCGGCACCCCGGTGGGCAGGTCGAGCAGTTCGGGCGGTTGGCCGGTGCGCAGGCGGACCGGAGGCAGATGTCCCGCGTTGGCGATCAGGCACCGCCTCCGGTGCGGATCGTGGACGGCGTACAGGCAGGTGGCGATGGCCTGGTCCAGGCCCGCCGTGGTCCGGTCGAGGTGCTCGAGGAGCAGCGCGGGGTCCAGTTCGAGGGCGGCCAGAGTGTTCGTCGCGGTCCGCAACCGTCCCATGGAGGCCGCCGCCGCGATGCCGCTGCCCATCACGTCGCCCACCACGAGCGCGGTCTTTCCTCCCGCCAGCTCGATCACGTCGAACCAGTCGCCGCCGACCTCGCTGGTGGCCCCGGCCGGCTGGTAACGGGAGGCGACCTCGAGCCCGCCCGTCACCGGCGGATGGCTCGGCAGCAGGCTGCGCTGGAGGGTGAGGGCGGTGTCGCGGGCGTTCTGGTACCAGCGGGCGTTGTCGATCTGCAGCGCCGCCCGTGCGGCCAGCTCGCGGGCCAGCAGCAGGTCGTCCTCGTCGAACGGCAGCGGGTTGGTGACCCGTTTCAGGTCCAGGGCGCCGAGCACCTCGCCCCGCGCGATCAGCGGTACGGCCAGGTACGAGTGCACGCCCGCCCGGCGCAGCAGCTCGGCCGCCTCCCGTGAGCGGGCGATGCGCGCCAGATCCTCCCGCGTCACCCGCGCCACCATGACCGGCCGGCCGGTGCGCACGCACTCGGTGACCAGACGGTCCGGTCCGTAGCGGGCGACCCCGCCGGGCCGGTCGGCCGCCCGCAGCGCGTCCCGGGCGTCGTCGGCCCGCACGGCCAGCGCCCTGAGCACCGCGGACTCGGCCGGGCCCAACGTGCTGCGCCGGCCCTCCACCACGGCGTCCAGGAGATCCACGGCGGCGATGTCGGCCAGGTCGGGCACGGCCACGTCGGCCAGCTCGAACGCGGTACGGTCCAGCCGCAGCGTGGTGCCGATCCGGGCGGAGGCGTCCGCGACGGCTGCCAGCCGCCGCCGCGCGGCCTCGGCCTCGGCGCTCGCCCGGTACTGCTCGGTGACGTCGGTGACCGAGAGGGCCACACCCAGCACGGCGCCCAGGGAGTCCTCCAGCCGGTACAGCGAGACCGACCAGGCGTGGTCCTCGTCCGGATCGGAGGGAGTCCTCCCGGTCGCGGGCCGGCCGACGACCGGCCGCCCGGTCTCCAGCACCTCGCCCGCCGCCGCCTCCAGCGGAACGGCGTCCACCTGCGGCAGCAGCTCACGCATCGTCCGTCCGAGGTGCTCCTCGGCGGGGATGCCGTCGAGCCGCTCAAGGGCCGGGTTGACCGAGACGTACCGCAGCCCGGTGTCCAGGACGGCCAGACCGATCGGGGACTGCGTGACGACCCTCGTGGACAGGGCCACGTCCCGCTCCAGCCGGCGCACCGTCGACTGGTCGGCCGCGAGCCCCAGCGCGTAGACGTTCCCGCGGTCGTCCAGCAGACGCATGTTGCGGAACTCCACCAGCCGGGTGCTGCCGTCCTTGTGCCGGACGGGAAAGGCGCCGGCCCAGCCCCGGCCGGTCTTCATGACCTCCCCGAACAGCTTCACGACCAGGTCGAAATGGCGTTCGTGGACCATGATGCGGGCGGCGTACCGCCCCAGCGCCTCCCGAGCGGAGTATCCGAACAGGTCCTCGGCCTGCGGGCTCCACAGGACGATCCGGCCGTCGGTGTCCAGCACGATCGAGGCCACGTTCAGCAGGTCGAGCAGCCCACTGGGCCGCACCGGTCCGCGCGGCGACGCGTCGCCCTCGAACCCGGCAGACCCGGCTGTACTCATCCCACGCCCCGCCTTCACCGTCCGACGCGGCACGCCCTTGGACGCCGACTCCCTTGCTCTACCGCGTTCCACCGCGCGCGGGGCCGATTCTCCGAGGCGCCGCCCTTTCCTTCCAGCATCTCCCCGCGGGGCGGGGACCGCCGCACGAAGCGCGGCCGGAGTTGGTCTGTACATGACTCCCTGGGCGGTCCAGACTGTGCGCCCAGTGCCCCACGCCCGCCCGTGCCGCCCGGCCACCCCCCCGAGGAGCCCTCTATGCCCCTGCGTGCCCGGCAACGTTGTCACGCCGCCCTGACCGGACTCGCCGTGCTCACCCTCGCCATCGGTCTGGCGGGTCCGGCGACGGCGGCGGCCCCCGCCGCCGACACCTGGAACGAATCCGGCTCGGACCGCGCCGACCCGCTGACCGAGAGCCAGGGCCTGGCCTCGGTCGAGATTCCGGCGGGCAGCCCCAACCGCTACACCGGAATCGGCACCGTTCCGCTCGGCCTCCGCGCCCGGGGCTGGAACCACGTCGGCGACCCCGACGCCTCCTACGACGGCCACTACGTCGAGCCGTACCAGCGCGACGACGGGAACACGAAGATGTTCCGCGTGCAGGCGCCGGACGGGGGCTGGTCGGAGTACGTGCACACGCTGAGCGCCGGCGAGGCGCTGAACAACTCGTGGTCCGCCGTCTCGCCGGACGGCCAGTGGATGCTGGCGGGCGAGTGGGGCACCATGACCCGGCTGCTGGTCTTCCCGACCCCCGGCGTCAACCCCGCCACCTCGCCCTCGGCGAACCTCCCACAGGCGGCCACCGTCCACCTGGACCACGCCGTGCGCGACGTCCAGGGCTGCGACTTCCTGGACGCGACCACGCTGCTGTGCTCCTCCGACGACCCGGAGGGCACGCTCTTCGGCATCACCAAGCCGCTGCTGAGGATCGACCTCTCGGCGGCGCCGAACGGCACGGCCGACGTCACGGGCCGAGTCACCGCACTGCGGCAGTTGCCCCTGCGCAGCGCCTGCTCCGGCGGCTTCGAGGCGGAGGGCGTCGACTACGACCGCCGTACCGGCACCCTGCGCGTGATCGTCGTGTCGCCCGGCTTCTGTGTGCTGACCGACAGCAGGACGTACCGGTTCACCCGGGGCTGACCCGGCCCCTTCGCGCCGGGCCGCGGGTGGTGCTTTCCTGGTGGGAGGGGCCATGAGAGGAGCGATCGCGATGGACGGTGAGCGACTGCATCCGGAGTCCGTCTCCGTGGAGCTGAGCGGGTGCAGCAAGGAGGACGCCCGGACCGTGTTCGACGCCCTGTGCGCGTGCTTCTCCTCGGACCGGCACGCGGGCGACGCGACCCGGGAGCACCACGAGGTGCGCCCGACCGTGTGGCTCGGTACCTACGACGTCGCCGACGCCCACCGGGGCGAGTGCGGCCCGGCCCGGCTCGGGGCGTCCGTGGAGGCCGACGCGCAGGGCGGCTACTGGGCGATCGAGCGGTTCCGCACCACCCTGGACTCCCTGTTCACCGTGCAGGATCTGAGCGCGGCGTCCGGTGACCAGGAACGGGAACTGCACGTGCGGCTGGAGAGCCGCTGACCCGAGGCCCTCGGGCCATGTGATGTGGCGTGCGCCGCCTCTTTGTGCAACTAGTTGCACAAAGAGGCGGCCGTCCTCTACAACTGAGGCACGTCACCGCGCACGGAGGGCCCGATGAGCCGTTACCCCCACCTGCTGAGCCCGCTCGACCTGGGCTTCACCACGCTCCCCAACCGGGTGCTGATGGGCTCCATGCACGTCGGCCTGGAAGAGGCCGAACGCGGCTTCGAGCGCATGGCCGCCTTCTACGCCGCCCGGGCCCGCGGGGGAGTGGGGCTGATCGTCACCGGTGGCATCGCCCCCAACGACGAGGGCCGGCCCTACCCGGGCGGTGCCAAGCTCACCACCTCGGACGAGGCCGGGCGGCACCGGACCGTCACCGACGCCGTGCACCGCGAGGGCGGCCGCATCGCCCTGCAGATCCTGCACTTCGGCCGCTACGCCTACCACGCCGGCCTGGTCGCGCCGAGCGCGCTCCAGGCCCCGATCAGCCCGCATGTGCCGCGCGAGATGACCGACGCGGACATCGAGCGCACTATCGACGACTACGTGCGCACCGCCCGGCTGGCACGCGAGGCCGGATACGACGGCGTCGAGATCATGGGCTCCGAGGGCTACCTCGTCAACGAGTTCATCGCCGCGCGGACCAACCACCGCACCGACCGCTGGGGCGGCTCGTACGAGAACCGCACACGCTTCCCCGTCGAGATCGTCCGCCGGGTGCGCGAGGCGGTCGGCGAGGACTTCATCCTCGTCTTCCGGCTCTCCATGCTGGACCTGGTCCCCGACGGTTCGACCCTCGACGAGGTGATCACCCTCGCCAAGGCCGTCGAGGCGGCCGGGGCGACCATCATCAACACCGGCATCGGCTGGCACGAGGCCCGCATCCCCACCATCGCCACCTCCGTGCCGCGCGGCGCCTACACCTGGGTGACCGAGCGGCTGATGGGCGAGGTGTCGGTCCCGCTCGTCACCACCAACCGCATCAACACCCCCGAGGTGGCCGAGCGGTTGCTCGCCGAGGGAACCGCCGACATGGTCTCGATGGCCCGCCCGATGCTCGCCGACCCCGACTTCGTCGCCAAGGCCGCGGCCGGCCGCCCGGAGGCCATCAACACCTGCATCGGCTGCAACCAGGCCTGCCTGGACCACACCTTCGGCGGGCAGATCACCTCCTGCCTGGTCAACCCGCGCGCGTGCCACGAGACCGAACTGGTCCTGGCCCCCACCCGCCGGCGCAAGCGCGTCGCCGTCGTCGGCGCCGGACCGGCCGGGCTGGCCTGCGCGGTGAGCGCCGCCGAACGCGGCCACGAGGTCACCCTGTTCGACGCCGGAAGCGAGATCGGCGGCCAGCTGAACGTCGCCCGCAAGGTCCCCGGCAAGCAGGAGTTCGACGAGACGCTGCGCTACTTCCGTACCCAACTGGCGGCGCACGGTGTCGACGTACGTCTCGACACCCGGGTCGGCGTCGACGACCTCGCCGGTCACGAGGAGGTCGTCGTGGCCACCGGCGTCACCCCGCGCACGCCGGACATCCCCGGCGTCGACCACCCGTCCGTCGTCGGCTACCTCGATGTCCTGCGCGACGGCGCCCCCGTCGGCGCCCGCGTCGCGATCCTCGGCGCGGGCGGCATCGGCTTCGACGTCGCCGAATACCTCACCGACGGCGGCGACAGGGCCCACGAGGACCCGCGGGCGTACTTCCGCCTCTGGGGCGTCGACACCGGCTACCGCGCGCCCGGCGGTCTCGCCGCACCCGAGCGCCCCGCGCCGCCTCGCACCGTCCACCTGCTCCAGCGCAAGACGTCCAAGGTGGGCGCCGGGCTCGGCAGGACCACCGGCTGGATCCACCGCACCGAGCTGAAGCACCGCGGCGTCACCATGGTCCCGGGTGTGCGCTACGACCGGATCGACGACGCCGGACTGCACATCACGGTCGGCGACGAGTCCACCGTGCTGGAGGTCGACACGATCGTCCTGTGCACGGGCCAGGAGCCGCGCCGCGGCCTGTACGAGGAACTGGTGGCCGCCGGGCGCGCCGCGCACCTCATCGGCGGCGCCGACGTGGCCGCCGAGCTGGACGCCAAACGCGCCGTCAAGCAGGGCACCGAGCTGGCGGCGGCGCTGTAGCGGGCGGACGGGCCGTCCCTAGGATGAGCGCATGTCACTCCCGCACGCGATCCTCACCGCCCTGCTCGAAAGGCCGTCGTCGGGGCTGGAGCTGACCCGCAGGTTCGACAGGTCGATCGGCTACTTCTGGTCGGCGACGCACCAGCAGATCTACCGCGAGCTGGGAAAACTGGAGACCGAGGGCCTGATCCGCGCGCTGCCCGGCCAGCAGCCGGCCCGCGGGCAGAAGAAGTCCTACGAGGTGCTGCCGGCGGGCCGCGCCGAACTGGCCCGCTGGACCGCCGCCGCACACGATCCCAAGCCCCTGCGGGACACGATGCTGCTGCGGCTGCGCGCCGCCGCCGTGGTCGGCACCGCCGGTGTCGAGGCGGATCTGCGACGCCACCTGGAGCTGCACGAGCGGCAGCTGGCGGAGTACGGGGAGATCGAGGAACGGGACTTCCCGCCCGGCCGCGACGGTACCGAGGACCGGCTGCGGCACCTGGTGCTGCGGGCGGGCATCGACCTGGAGACGTTCTGGACCCGGTGGCTGAGGCTCGCGCTGGCGGAGTTCGCCGAGCTGCCCGGCGACGAGACGGCCTGACCGGGGCGGGCGAGGAGCGCGGCGGAGGGTGCCGGTCGAGGGCGGCGACCGGGGCGGCCGGGATGGGCGGCCGCGGCGCCCGGGACGGGTGGCCGCGGCCGGCGGCCGGGTCTCCGGGGCCCCGCTCAGAACCGGTACGGCTTCGAGCGGCGGCGCAGGAACCAGGCCGCGGCGATGACACCGGAGCCCACCAGCGCGCCGCCCGCCACCAGGGTGGCCGTGCCGTAGTCCTGGACGGCCCCGCCGAGACCGCCCATGACACCACCCGGCGACGCGGACGGAGCAGGGGCGGCGGAGCGGCTGGGCGAGGGGGAGGGAGCCGAGGAGACGATGACCGTCTGGGTGCCGGCGGTGCTGTTGTTCGAGCACATGACGATCACCGTGTACGTGCCCGGCGTGATCCCCGACCAGGCCGCGGACTGCCCCGAACCGCTGCCGGACAGCGCCACCTGACGCCCCTCGGCGAAGTCCCGCTGGCTGCTGGTGAGCAGCGAGGCGGTGCCCCAGCTGCCGTTCAGCCGGGCGCAGGCCGTGGTCGTGACCGACACCGTGGTCCCGGTGGTGCTCACGGAGATCCCCGGTCCCGCCAGAGCCGGTCCGGCGGCCGGGGCGACGGGCAGCGCGACGGCGGCTGCCACGGTCAGGCCGGAGCGGAGAAGGGGCGATGAGATGCGCATGTGGACTGCCCTCCGGCGGCACGGTCGGCGGTACATCCTTGCGCCGCCGGGGATCGGGAACGCCCGTGCCCCTCTGGCAGCCAACAGGGTGCCCGCCGTGCCCGCATGCGGAGCGCGACCGCCCAGGTGACGCCCTTCCCCCCGGCCCGCGGCCGGCCGGGCGTCAGCGGTCCGAGCCCGTGGTCACCCTGCGCTCGGCCGAGAGGCCGCCCCAGGTTCCGTCGGCCAGCCTCGCCCGGACCCGCACCCGGTGGGTGACACCGGCCTCGCGTCCCGCGTAGAAGCTGTACTCGGCACGGCCGCGCGGCGCGTCGGCGCCGTAGACCAACGAGGTCGCCGCACGGCCGTCCAGGTGGATCTGGTACTCGGTGACCGGACCGTCCGTTCGCGGCGGGATCCACGAGAGGTCGAGGTAGTAGGCCCCGTCGGCGCGGTGCGACGCGGCGCGCAGCCCGGTGGGCGCGGTGGCGTGCCCGTCGTCGGAGCCCGGGGTGGAGAGCCGTACGGCGGCACCGGCGGGGGAGACGTTGTCGGCGGCGTCCCGCGCCCGGACGGTGAAGGAGTATCGGGTGCCTGCCCGCAGTCCCGTGACCACGGCGGCGGTCTGACCGCCACCGACGCTGTGGACCTTCGAGTCGCCCTGGTACACGTCGTACGACGCCACCCCGCGGTCGTCCGTCGCGGCGACCCAGGTGAGCCGGACCGCCCGGCTGCCGACCGCCCGGCCGTGCACGTCGCCGGGACGCGTGGGAGCGGAGTCGTCGGCCACCGCGGCGGGGGTGGTCGCCCGCACCTCGCGGCTGCGCGGTCCGGGCCGCCCGTCGGCGTTGCGCGCCCGTACGGTGAAGGCATAGGCCGTCGAGGGGCGCAGCCGGGTGACGTCCACCATGCGCTCGGACCCCGGTACCTCCTTCACCAGTGTGCCGCCGCGACACACCTCGTACGTCCCGACGCCGTCGACCGCGTTCCACATCACGTGCACGGTCGTCGCGCTGCCCGCCTGCGCGGTGACGCCCGTGGGCGCCCCGGGCAGTCCGCCGCCCGCGCCCTCGCCCCCGCCCCCGCCGCAGGACGTGAGGAGGACGAGCGCCCCGCAGAGCAGGGCGCACCGGCGAAGGAGCGGAGCGGGAACGGGAACGTCGCGCACGGCTCTGCCTCCGGTACGGCGCCGACTCCGGCTGTAATGGTCCGGACCAATATGACGCCCGTGACGCGATGACTTCAAGAGGGCCGCGAGTGACGGTTCCTCGCAAGGGTCCCGACGGACGGTCACTCGGGAGGGTTACACATGCTGAGTCACCTCAGGGCCGAACTCCCCCGTTCTCCCCAGGAGTTCGGGCCGACGGCGCGCGGGCCGCTGTCGTCGCTGATCCCGCGCCGCCGCGGGCGGCCGGGCGGCCCGGAAACGGAACGAGCCCGGCCCGCCCGCCCCCGGTCGCGCCCGGACCCGGGGAACCGCCAGTGGGCGTGCACCGTCTGGCCCCGCAAAAGGTGCTCGCGTGAGCGTTTCGGGGACAGATGGGCCGAGTGACCGCCCATGCCCCCCAGGAGAGGCCACAACGTGCGTGTCCAGTCGCTGACACTGGTCGCGGCCAGCGCCGCCCTGCTCGCTCCCACGACCTTCCCGAACGCTCCCACCGCGCCGCTCCCCGGCGCCCCGGCGCCGATCCTGCTGCCCGGTGTTCCGGACCGGGCGGTGTCCCCGCGAGCGGGCAGGTCCGGCGTCCGGACCGGCCCCGTTGCGCACCCCCCGGCGGCGTTCCTGCCCCCACCGCGCATCGGGCCGGTCTCCGGGGCGGGCGCCCGGCCGGAGCGGAACGCGGGCGAGGGCTCCGTCCGCGCCGCCGACCTGCTGGCCAGGGTGCGGGACTGCGAACCCGTCTCCAGCGGGCGCTACCGCAGCGACGCCGGAGCACCGGCCGACATCCCCGTCTGCGGCACGCGTGACGCCGTGTACTGGAAGGCCGACCTGGACGTCGACTGCGACGGGCGGCCCGGTGACCGGTGCAACAGCCGGACCGACGCGCACTTCAGCCCGGCCACCGCGTTCACCCGGTCGGACGGCCGCCCGCTGGACGCCGAGAGGCTGCCCTACGTCGTCGTTCCCGAGCCGAGCGACACCTGGGACCACCGCGAGGACGACGTCCGCGGCGGATCGCTCGCGGCCGTCGTCCACGGGGACCGGGTGCGGTACGCGGTCGTCGGCGACATCGGTCCGCGCGACCTCGTCGGCGAGGCCTCCTACGCCGCCGCACGTTCCCTCGGCATTCCGGCGGACCCGGAGGGCGGCGGCGCGGCCTCCGACGTGACGTACATCGTCTTCAAGGGCAGCGAGGCCGAGCCCATCGAGGACCCGGCGGCGGCGGAGAGGGCGGGGGAGCGGCTGGCGCGGAAGTTCGTGCGCGGAGACTGATCCGAACGGACGGGCCGCGCCTGCGGTGGGGCCCACCCGACCGGCCACTCACCCGACCGGCCACGGCCGGGCTCCCGGTGGGCCCGGCGGCCTGCCGGTGGGATGTTCCGGCCGGGCCGCCCGGGCGGCACCTCCGACCGGAGTCGCCGCCCGGACCTTGAGGCAGGACCTTCGGGCAGACCTTACGGCAGGACCTTCGGGCAGGACCCTGAGGCGGACCTTCCCCTCGGACTTTCCCCTCAGACCTTCCGGTAGGAGTACGCTTCCGCGGCCGCCGCCTCCACGGCCGCGAGGTCGGCGCCCGTGGAGGCCGTGACGACCGCGGCCACCGCGCCCTCGACGAAGGGCGCGTCCACCAGCCGGGTGTTGTCCGGGAGTTCGTCGCCCTCGGCGAGCAGCGCCTTGACGGTGAGCACCGCACTGCCGAGGTCGGTGAGGACGGCGACCCCCGCGCCCCGGTCCACCGACGCGGCGGCGGCCGCGACCAGTTCGGAGCTGGTACCGAAGTCGCCCGACGCGGTACCGCCCGCCGGGGCGACGGCCACCGCCCCGGCACCGCCCGACAGCGCCTTCGCCAGCTCCGCCACCGACGCGGCGACCTGGGCGCTGTGGGACACCAGCACGATTCCCACCCTCTCGTCGTCACTCACCGGCCGCCTCCTTCAGCGCTTCGAAGAGCAGAGCGGACGAGGTCGCCCCCGGGTCCTGGTGCCCGATGCTGCGCTCGCCCAGGTAGCTCGCCCTGCCCTTGCGGGCCTGCAGAGGTGTGGTCGCCTCGGCGCCCTCCACGGCCGCCGTGCGGGCCGCCGCGAAGGAGTCGCCCAGCGCGTCCACGGCGGGTACCAGGGCGTCGACCATGGTCTTGTCGCCCGGCGCTGCACCGCCGAGCGTGCGGACGGCGTCCACCCCCGTCCGCAAGGCCTCGGCCAGCTCGTCCGCGCTCACCTCGGCGGAGTCCCCGAGCGCCTTGCCGGTACGCCTCAGCAGCGTCCCGTACAGGGGCCCGGAGGCACCGCCGACCGTGGAGATGAGCTGCCGCCCGGCGAGGATCAGGACGGCGCCGGGGGTGTCGGGCGCCTCCTTCTCCAGGGCGGCGGCCACAGCCGTGAACCCGCGCTGGAGGTTGCTGCCGTGGTCGGCGTCGCCGATGGGTGAGTCGAGGGCGGTGAGCCGCTCCGCCTCGCGGTCGACCAGCGCGGCGGTCGCCGTCATCCAACGGCGGAAGAAGTCGGCGTCGAGCACAGGATCTCCTTGCCTGGTAGGTGCGTCGCGATTCTTCCCCCGTCGGCCGTCACATGCCCCACCTCAGACCCGGGGTGCTGACCGGCGCGTCCCACAGTCCGAGCAGTTCCTCGTCGATCTGGCACAGGGTGACCGAGGCGCCGGCCATGTCCAGCGAGGTGACGTAGTTGCCGACGAGGGTGCGGGCCACGGCGACACCCCGCTCGCCGAGTACGCGCTGCACCTCGGCGTTGAAGCCGTACAGCTCGAGCAGCGGTGTCGCGCCCATGCCGTTGACCAGGACGAGGACGGGGCTGCGGGGGGCGAGGTCGGTGAGGACGGCGTCCACGGCGGCCTCGGCGATCTCCCCCGAGGTCATCATCGGGCGCCGCTCCCGGCCCGGCTCCCCGTGGATGCCGATGCCCAGCTCGAGTTCACCGGTGGGGAGGTCGAAGGTGGGGCTGCCCTTGGCCGGCGTGGTGACGGCGCTCAGTGCCACGCCGAAACTGCGGGAGCTGTCATTGACACGGCGGGCGATCGCCTCGACCTGCTCCAGCGGCCGGCCCTCCCGCGCCGCCGCCCCGGCGATCTTCTCCACGAACAGGGTCGCCCCCGTGCCGCGCCTGCCGGCCGTGTAGAGGCTGTCCGTCACCGCCACGTCATCGTTGACCAGCACCTTCGCGACCCGGATGCCCTCGTCCTCGGCCAGCTCGGCGGCCATGTCGAAGTTGAGCACGTCACCGGTGTAGTTCTTGACGACGAACAGCACCCCGGCCCCGCTGTCCACGGCCGCCGCGGCCCGCACCATCTGGTCCGGCACCGGCGAGGTGAACACCTCACCCGGACACGCGGCCGACAGCATCCCGGGCCCCACGAAACCGCCGTGCAACGGCTCGTGCCCGGAACCACCCCCCGACACCAGGGCGACCTGCCCGGCCACGGGGGCGTCCCGCCGGACGATCACCCTGTTCTCGACATCCACGGCCAACTCGGGATGGGCGGCCGCCATACCCCGCAGGGCGTCCGCGACCACGGTCTCGGGGACGTTGATGAGCATTTTCATGGGTACCTCCTGGGAAGAATATCAGGCGAGTTCTGGACCTGCGTTTTCGCTGGTCGCAGCGGGTTCGGGTGGCTAGTGATCTTGGCGGCCCGCGGCGGTCCGGAGCGGGCTCCGGGGGTACTGACGCTGATTTCCGTGACGGGTCATCAGGTGGCGGATGGGCAGATGGATCTCGGTCGGAGTGCCGCTGTCGGCAGTATCGGCCTTGCGGCAGCGAAGGGCACGTGCGAGAGCGCCATGGGCGCGTCTCGGGCCCGTCAGGGACCGCGTGGGGACGCGCGGGCGGGCGTCGAGGTCTTGTCTGGACCACCAGGCGCTCATGGCTGCTGCAGTCGAAGCGGGAGACGACGGCCTGTGAAGCTTCCCCTTGACCGTGGACACCTGGAGACTGGGACGTGAGAGCCCAGTGGAAGCAGTGCCAGGTGGGAAGCAACTACACGAAGCGGTACTCGGACGAGTACAAGCGGGACGCGGTCGAGCTCGTGCGGTCACCGGGCCGGACGGTGACCGAGGCCGCCCGGGAGCCCGGGGTCAGCTCGGAGTCCCTGCGGGGCTGGGTGAAGAAGGCCCGCGCCGCTCAGGACACCGGATCCGCTCGCGCGGCCGGGCGGGACAGGGCAGAGCGCCGACGCCCGGGACGCGGAGCTTAAGCGGCTGCGGAAGCTGACCGCTGAGCGGGCAAAAACGATCGAGATCCAGCCGGCGCACCGGCCGCCGCAGCCTGACCAAGGCCGACACCGACACCGAGGCCGTCCCGTCGCCGGACCTGACCGGCCGGGACCTCACCGCCACTCGCCCCGGCACGAAGACCGTCGGGGACATCACCTGCATCCCCACCGCGGGGGGCCGGCTCTACCTTGCCTCGTGGCTGGACCCGGCCACCGCATGCCGGACAGCGCCTGGAATTCGAGGACGCCGAACTCGCCTTCGACGCGGCCTGGCGCCGGTCACCCACTGCCGGGGAGAGCCCGGCGACGGTGACACGGAACCACGCACTCGGCGACCACGGATCCGGATCAGCCACATGAACCGTCATGGGGTCCGTGGAGAGCGCGTAGTACGCCTACGCCTGGGCCTTGTCCTCGGTAGGGGGCCCGTCCCCCCGCCGGGCTCCCCCCGTGTCACTCAGCGACGGCGTCCGGGCAGGTGTGGGCGCGCAGCAGCGTATCGGTGACGAGCGCGGCGATCTCGGGCTCGTTGTCGGTCAGGAAGAAGTGACCGCCCGGGAAGGGTCTCAGCTCGAAGGCGCCGGTGGTGTGCTCCTTCCATGCGGCCGCCTCGCCGAACGGGACATGGTGGTCCCGGTCTCCCACGAGCGCGACGACCGGACTGCCCACCGTGGCGTCCGGGCCAGTGTGGTACGTCTCCGCGGCACCGTAGTCGGCGCGCACCGTCGGCAGGATGAGCCGGAGCAGGTCGGGCTCGTCGAGGACGCGGCCGTCCGTGCCTCCCAGCTCCCGGAGTTCGTTCACGATGCCCTCATCGTCCCGGAATCGGATGCCGCGGTCGCCCGAGATGGAGGGCGCTCGGCGTCCGGAGACGAGGAGGGCCTGGGGCGCGGCAGGACCGTCGCGTTCGAGCAGGCGTGCCAGTTCGAAGGCGACGGCAGCACCCATGCTGTGCCCGAAGAGGGCGAAGGGACGGCCCGCGACGAGCGTCCCCAATTCCTCGAACGCACCCAGAGCGAGGTCCGGCACTGTGGAAAGGCAGGGCTCACGAATGCGGTCCTGGCGGCCCGGGTACTGCGTGGCGCACACCTCGACCCAAGGGGGCAGGCGCTCCGAGAGTGAGATGAAGGCGCTCGCGGACCCTCCGGCGTAGGGCAGGCACACCAGAGTGACGCGGGCGTCCGGGCGCGCGTGGAACGTACGGAACCATGTGTTCCGTGACGGAAGGGGTCGTGCCATGGCAGAGCGGCTCCCTTCGGCTCGGCGGGGATCGTGGTCTCGGCCGACCCTTTCGGGTCGGACGGGCCACGGCATCCGTGCAGGCCGCCGTTACAAGCCGTCGGGGCGCGCCTCGGGCCCCTGCGCCCCCGGGGCCCCGCTTGACGCCTGGCTTCCGCCACGGCCCTCATCCTCACACGTCCCATGTGACCGGAAGACGCTTCACTCCGTGGATGTCGGACAGTTCCGTACGCAGGGCGATCTCGGCGGCCGGTACGGCGAGACGCAGCGAGGGGAAACGGTGGAGCAGTGCGGGGAACCCGACGCGCATCTCGACCCGCGCCAGTTGCTGGCCCAGGCACTGGTGAATGCCGTGCCCGAAGGCCACATGCCCGCCTTCCTGACGCTGGAAGTCGAGCTTGTGCGGGTCGGTGAAGCGCGCGGGGTCCCGGTTCGCGGTGTTGTAGGACAGGATGAGCGACGAGCCGGCCTTGACGGTACGGTCGCCGAGGCGGACGTCCTCCAGCGCCGTACGCATGAACGTCTTGCCGACGCTGAGATACCGCAGCAGTTCCTCCACGGCACGGTCGGTGAGGCCGGGGTCGTCGCGCAAGGCGGCGAGTTGCTCGGGGTGGCGCAACAATGCGAAGGTGCCGAGCGCCAGCATGTTCGCCGTGGTGTCGATGCCGGCCGCGAGCAGCACCAGGGCCGTTCCCAGCAGCTCCTCGTCCGTGAGGTCGCTGCCGGTGAGTTCGCTGAGCACGTCGTCGGTGGGGTGCGCGCGTTTGGCGGCCACCAGCTCCCCGAGACGCTCGCGCGTCGTGGTGTAGGCGGCGGCCGTGTCCTCGTCCCGGGCCTCGGCGTCCATGAACGACTCGAACTGCGCCTGGAACGAGGCCCGGTCGGCGGCCGGAACGCCCAGCAGCTCGCAGATCACCCTGGCCGGGACGGGCTTGGCGAAGGCGCTCACGAGATCCGCGGGAGGGCCTGACTCCCGCATCGCGTCGAGGTGCTCGGCGGTGAGCTCCTCCACGCGCTCGGTGAGCAGCCGCATCCGGCGCACGGTGAACATGCCCATCAGGGGCTTGCGGTAGCGCCTGTGCTGCGGGTCGTCCATGAGGAGGAACTCGCCCGGCGGGACCGGCGGCAGCTTCAGGCCGCCGTAGTCGACGGTCGGATGACGCATCAACTCCCGCCGCGAACTGAACCGCGGGTCCGACAGCACCGACCTGATCAGATCGTACCCCGTGACCAGATAGCCGTCGTGTCCGCCAGGGAAGGTGTAGCTGCTGAGGGGGCCGTGGCCCTGGGCTTCGAGGAGCTCTGCCGGAGGGTCGAAGGGGCAGCCCGGTCGCCGCGCGGCCGGCAGTGTGGAGACGGTGTGCAACGGGTCACCCATGACCCTTCCTCATCTCACGAGAGAACGAATTCGACAAGGCCCGAAAGGCATGCGCCTTTCTACCCGCCGGGCGGCGGGCGTGTCCACCCCGCTCCTCGTCTTTGCCTTTCGCTGTTCCGCAGAATCCGCCGCGACATTACATGCCCAGTATGGGGGATGCCTTTCACCGTCGGTGAGTGGGTGAACAGGGAACCCGTGCCGTAACGGTGGAACTCCCCGATGCCCGCGGGGGCGGAGCCCGGTGAGGATGGCGAGTGCTCTGCGGAGTTCACGGCCGGCCCCCGACGAGTAGGCGGTTCACTGCATGCTTCTGAACAGTTTTGACGAGTGGTCGCGACTGCGTGAGGTTGTCGTCGGATCGGCGGAGAACTACGTCTCGCACGAGCGGGAGCTTTCGTTCGACCTGTTCTTCCACGACAACCTCGCCCAGGACAACCCCGGCCGCTCCGAGTGGTACTACCCAAGGCTGTCCGCACGCGGCGAGCGGTCCGACCGCCGGCGGCAGCCGGTGGCCCGGCGCTACGTCGACGAGCTGAACGAGGATCTCGAAGGGCTGGCCGACACCCTGCGCGGCCTCGGCGTCACCGTCCACCGCCCGCGCGCGCTGCCCGCCACGACCGCCGAGGTCAGCACCCCGGCCTGGTCCGCCTCCGTCGTGCCGCCGCTCAACATCCGCGACAACACGCTCGTCCTCGGCGACGAGATCATCGAGACATCACCGATGATCCGTTCCCGCTACTTCGAGACCCAGCTCCTGAAACCCTTGTTCCAGGAGTACTTCCGCAACGGCTGCCGCTGGACCGTCATGCCCCGCCCGCTGATGACGGACGCGTCGTTCGATCTGTCCTATGTGCGCTCCGCGACCGCCGGAGGACCGACCGAACCCATTGGAGAGCCCCAGCCGTCGCCCTACGACGTCGGTCTGGAGATGATGTTCGACGCGGCCCAGTGCCTGCGGCTCGGCCGGGACATCGTCGCGAACGTCTCGACCGAGAACCACGAGCTCGGTGTCGCCTGGCTGGAGCGGCACCTCGAAGGCCGCTTCCGCGTCCACCGGGTCCACCGGCTGAGCGACAGTCACATCGACAGCATGGTGCTGGCCCTGCGCCCCGGCCTGCTGCTGGTCCGCTCCGAGGCGGTCGTCGAGCTCCTGCCGCCCGCCCTGCGTCGCTGGGACCGTATCGTCGCACCCACCCCCACGCGGAACGACTTCCCACGGTACGAGGACGACGACCTCATCCTGACCAGCCCCTTCATCGACCTGAACGTGCTGTCCGTCGACCCGGAGACCGTGCTGGTCAACGAGGCGAGCCCGGAGCTGGTCCGGACCCTGGAGGACGCGAAGTTCACCGTCGTGCCGGTACGCCATCGGCACCGGCGCCTCTTCGGCGGCGGATTTCACTGCTTCACTCTCGACACCGTGCGGGACGGCGGCCCCGAGGACTACCTCGAATGAGCCGGCCGCGGCGCTCGGGGGACACCCGTGCCGCCGGCGTGTAACGGCGGAGTTCGCCGATGGTGACGTGTCCGTCGGGTGAAAGCGTAGGGCGGGAAGCGCCGCTCGCATACCGCCGGAACTCGAATTCGGGCGCATTCGGCTACAGGTATTCACCCCGTTCCTCCGTTCCTTTTCACGAAGAGTCCGGAGTCCCGGGGAATCCAGGAAATCCAGGGAGTCGTACTCATGAGGGCAGCGGACGGTCGGGACTCGGCGCTCGCCATCATCGGTGTCTCGTGCCGTTTCGCCGGAGCGGAGAATCCGGACGAGTTCTGGCGACTGCTGGCCGCGGGTGGCAGCGGCGTCGGCGAGGTGCCGTCGGGCCGCTGGACGGGAGCCGCCGCCGAGCACACTCCCCGTACCGGTGGCTACCTGGAGCGCGTCGACGCGTTCGACGCCTCGTTCTTCGGAATCTCACCGCGCGAGGCGCCGTTCGTCGACCCCCAGCAGCGGCTCGCCCTCGAACTGGGCTGGGAGGCGCTGGAGGACGCCCGGATCACGCCGGACCGGATGCGCGGGACCCGGCTCGGCACGTTCGTCGGCGTCACGGGCGACGACTACGCCCAACTCCTGTCCCCGCACGTCGGAACGCTCGCCACGCAGCACGCACTGACCGGCGTGCAGCGCGGCGTCCTCGCCAACCGGCTGGCCGCCTTCCTCGGCGCCCGCGGACCGAGCATCACCGTCGACTCGGCGCAGTCCTCCTCCCTGGTGGCGCTCCACCTCGCGGGCGCGAGCCTGCGCGCGGGCGAGTCCGACGCCGCCCTGGTCTGCGGGGTCAACCTCCATCTGCTGCCGCAGAGCGTGCTGCTCGCCGCTCGCCTCGGTGCGCTGTCCACCCGCGGCGGCTGCTTCACCTTCGACGAGCGTGCCGACGGCTACGTACCGGGCGAGGGCGGGGGTGCCGTCGTCCTGAAGCGCCTCGACACCGCCCTCACCGACGGCGACCGCATTCTGTGCCTGGTCCGTGGCAGCGCGACCAACAACGACCCGGCCGGCGCGACCCTGACGGCGCCGACCGCCGAGGCCCAGTCCGAGGTGCTCACCTCCGCCTGCCGCAGCGCCGGCGTCTCGCCCGCCGCCGTACGCTACGTCGAGCTCCACGGCACCGGCACCCCCACCGGAGACCCCGTCGAGGCCGCCGCGCTGGGCGAGGCGCTCGGCCGCCACCGCCCCGCGGAGCGCCCCCTCGCCGTCGGCTCGGTGAAGACCAACATCGGCCACCTCAGCGGTGCCGCCGGCATCGCCGGACTCATCAAGGTCGTCCTCTCGCTCAAGCATCGCCGGCTGCCCGCCAGCCTCAACTTCGAGAACCCCAACCCGCGCATCCCGCTCGACGAGCTCAACCTCCGTGTGCAACGGGGCCCGGGTCCGTGGCCCGACGGCCCCGCGGAGCCGGAAGGCGAGGCCGGTGAACTCGTCGCCGGTGTCAGCTCCTTCGGCATGGGCGGCACCAACTGCCACGTGGTGCTGTCCGACTGGAACCCCCAGCAGAAGGCATCCGCCGCACCGACGGCATCTGCCGCACCGACGGTGGCGCTGCGCGAAGTGCCGTGGCTGCTGTCCGCGCGTACCGACGCCGCCCTGCGCGACGCCGCCTCTCGGCTGGCCGGCAGCGGCGCGGCCGACGACACACAGGCCTCGGCGGCGGAGGTCGCCTGGTCCCTCGCTTCGTCGCGCAAGGGCTTCGAGCGGCGCGCGGCCGTCGTAGCGGCCTCGCACGAGGACCTGCTGACCGGAGTACGCGGACTCGCCGACGGCGATCCCGCATCCGGCGTGGTGCTGTCCGGCCCGACGACTCCGGGCGAGGTGGGAGTGGTCTTCTCGGGCGGCGCTCCGGGCGCGGGCGGCGCGGCCACGGCCCTGTCCGTCTTCCCGGTCTTCGCCGAGGCACTGGCAGAGGTGTGCGAGGTCTTCGACGAGGTGGCCGGCGATGTCGCCGACGCCCTCGGCCTGCCGGAGCGGGCGCGGACGCGACTGGGACTGGCGGACGGGGGGTTCGGTGCGGCGTTGCGCCGGGCCATGACCTCGGCGGCCGACGACGCGGAGCCGGACGTCCAGGAACCGGGCCCGGGTCAGGGCGGCCGGGAGCAGGCGGCCGCCTTCGCGTTCGGCGTGGCCTCGTGGCGGCTGCTGACATCGTGGGGGCTGCGCCCGACGACGGTCGCGGGACACGCGGTGGGCGAGGTGACGGCCGCCCACGCGGCGGGTGTATGGGCGCTGCGGGACGCGGCACGCCTGGCACTGGCGCGCGGCTGGCTCGGGGAGACCTCACCGGCCGACGGGGCGGTGGCCTACCGCAGGGTGCTGTCCTCGGTCGAGCCCGGCGCCTCTCGGCTGACCGTGGTGTCGACGATGCTGGGAGGCACGGCGGAGCCCGAGCTCCTCCAGGACCCTGAGCACTGGCTGCGGCAAGCGCGGGAGACGGGCCCGTTCACCGACGGCTCAGCGCTGATGCGGGACAGCGGCCTGTCGCTCGTCGTGGAGGCGGGACCGGACGCGGCTCTCACCTCCTCGGCCGCCACGCTCGATGACGACATCCCTCCCGCCTTCGTCCCGCTGGTCGCGGAGGACCGCGTATCGGTCAGGTCGCTGGCGACGCTGTGGGTGGCCGGAGCCGACGTCGACTGGACCCCTCTGCTGAGCGGCGTCCGGAGCGTCGACCTGCCGACCTACCCCTTCCAGCGCCGCCGCTTCTGGCTCGAGACGGGACCGGAACAGGCCGCCCCGGAGGCCGGGACCGCGACGCAGCCACCGGCCACCGCGGACGCACCGGCTGCCACGGACGCACAGACCCTCACGGAGGTACCCGCTGAGGGGCCGGCCGTCACCGGCACGGGCACCCCTGCCGCCCCGGCGGTCGACCCCGCGCACCCCGGACGTGAGGCCGTCGCCGTGCTGAGCGGGCTCACCGGACCGAAGCGGACGGCGGCCCTGCGCACGTTCGTCTGCGAGCAGGCGGCCATCGTCATGCGAGACACGGCCCCGGTCGATCCGGCGCTCACCTTCAAGGACCTCGGTTTCGACTCCGTCATGATCGAGGAACTCGGCAGGATCCTGGCGGCGTGCACAGGGCTGCCCGTGAGGGGGAGCACGGTGTTCGACCACCCCACGCCCCAGGCCCTGGCCGCGCACATCGACGCCTCGCTCACCACCGTCCCCGGGGCCACCGGCCCGGGGAACGGCTCCCCGGAACCCGGCAGCTCCCAGAAGCCCGCCACCGGACTGGCCACACGCTCCGCGTCACCAGGCGTCACGAGCTCGGATGCGGGCGCGGATCACCCCGGCCCCACGCCGTCCACCGCTCGGCCGGACGACGGCACGACCGGCCCGGCACCCGCGCGGGACACACGCTCCCGGCACGCCGACGACGATGCCGTGGCCGTGGTCGGCATGGCCTGCCGTTACCCCGGCGGCGTCGCCTCGCCGGACGACCTGTGGCGTCTGGTCGCCGACGGCGCGGCGCCCGCCACGACCTGGCCCACGGATCGTGGCTGGACGCCGCCCGGAACGGAGGCCGGCCAGGCCGCGCCCAGCGGCGGATTCCTCGACGGGGCCGCGGACTTCGACGCCGGCTTCTTCGGGATCTCGCCGCGCGAGGCGCTGACGATGGACCCGCAGCAGCGGCTGCTCCTGGAGACCTCCTGGGAAGCCCTCGAACAGGCCGGACTGGACCCGAACGGTCTGCGCGGCTCGGCCACGGGCGTCTACATAGGCGCCACGCCGCACGACTACGGCCCCCGCGCCGACCAGGCGCCGGACCACCTCGCGGGTCAGATCCTCACCGGCAGCGCCCCCAGCGTCATCTCGGGCCGGGTGGCTTACACGTTCGGCTTCGAGGGCCCGGCGGTGACGGTGGACACGGCGTGCTCGTCGTCGCTGGTGGCGATACACCTGGCGGGGAGGGCCCTGCGGTCGGGCGAGTGCGATCTGGCCCTGGCCGGCGGCGTGGCCGTCATGGCGACGGCCGGCATGTTCCGCGAGTTCGGCCGACAAGGAGGCCTGGCGGCCGACGGCCGCTGCAAGCCCTTCTCGGCGGACGTCGACGGCACGGCGTGGTCCGAGGGCGTGGGAGTCCTGGTTCTGGAGCGGCTGTCGGACGCCCGTCGCAACGGGCACCGTGTGCTCGCGGTCGTGCGGGGCAGTGCGGTCAACCAGGACGGGGCGAGCAACGGCCT
>NZ_JBICYB010000043.1:33726-42516 GCF_043200575.1 Streptomyces sp. NPDC048392 | reverse complement strand
TCCGACTCTATCAGATCTTCCCGATCCGATTTCCTCGGTGCTTTCCAGGTGCCCGCTTTCGCGTTTCCCTTTCCGGCGACTCCGACTTTATCAGAGATTCTGAGTCGGAATTTCCGCTCTCCGGGGGCTGCTCCGATCCACGAGGTGGTCGGGTGCCCGTCCGAGCGGAGATGTAAACGTACTGGAGCGGGGCGCCCCGATGCAAATCGAGGCGCCCCGCTCCAGGTTGGCGCTGTCGGTGGCCCGACGGACCGTCAGACCTCCACGACGACAGGCAGGATCATCGGTCGCCGCCGGTACGTGTCCGAGACCCACTTGCCGAGGGTCCTGCGCACCAGCTGCTGGAGCTGGTGCGGCTCGACGACGCCGTCCTGGGCCGAGCGTTCCAGTGCTTCGACGACCTTGGGGAGCACCGCGGCGAAGGCCGCGTCCTCGATGCCGGACCCGCGGGCCTGGACGTGCGGTCCACCGGTGATCTTGCCGGTGGACGAGTCCATCACCACGAAGACCGAGATGATGCCCTCGTCGCCGAGGATCTTGCGGTCCTTGAGGGCGGGCTCGCCGACGTCGCCGACCGAGAGGCCGTCGACGTAGACGTACCCCGCCTGGACCTTGCCCGAGATCTTCGCCTTGCCCTCGACCAGGTCGACGACGACGCCGTCCTCGGCGATGACGATGCGGTCGTGCGGGACGCCGGTGAGGGCGCCCAGTTCGGCGTTGGCGCGCAGGTGGCGCCATTCGCCGTGGACCGGCATCAGGTTCTTCGGACGGCAGATGTTGTAGAAGTACACCAGCTCGCCGGCCGAGGCGTGGCCCGAGACGTGGACCTTGGCGTTGCCCTTGTGGACGACGTTGGCGCCCCAGCGGGTGAGGCCGTTGATCACGCGGTACACCGCGTTCTCGTTGCCCGGGATGAGGGACGAGGCCAGGATCACCGTGTCGCCGTTGACGATGCGGATCTGGTGGTCGCGGTTGGCCATGCGGGACAGGGCGGCCATCGGTTCGCCCTGGGAGCCCGTGCAGACCAGGACCACCTCGCTGTCGGGCAGGTCGTCGAGTGTCTTGACGTCGACCACCAGGCCCGGCGGGACCTTCAGGTAGCCGAGGTCCCTCGCGATGCCCATGTTGCGGACCATGGAGCGGCCGACGAAGGCGACCCGGCGGCCGTACTCGTGCGCTGCGTCCAGGATCTGCTGGATGCGGTGCACGTGGCTGGCGAAGCTCGCCACGATGATCCGCTTGCGGGCGTTGCCGAAGACCTGGCGCAGCACGTTCGAGATGTCCCGCTCGGGCGGGACGAAGCCCGGCACCTCGGCGTTGGTCGAGTCGGCCAGGAGCAGGTCGATGCCCTCCTCGCTGAGCCGGGCGAACGCGTGCAGGTC
Organism: Streptomyces sp. NPDC048392; assembly: GCF_043200575.1. NCBI lineage: Bacteria > Bacillati > Actinomycetota > Actinomycetes > Kitasatosporales > Streptomycetaceae > Streptomyces > Streptomyces sp. NPDC048392. The sequence goes on along the minus strand of NZ_JBICYB010000043.1, from coordinate 41,134 downwards.
CGTGCGGCGGCCGTCCAGCGGAAGCTGGTCCATCTTGAAGTCGCCGGTGTGGACGGCCAGGCCCGCCGGGGTGCGGATGGCGACGGCCAGCGCGTCCGGGATGGAGTGGTTGACCGCGACGAACTCGCAGTCGAAGGGGCCGAGGCGCTCACGGTGCCCCTCCGCCACCTCGAGGGTGTACGGGCGGATGCGGTGTTCCTGGAGCTTGGCCTCGATGAGCGCCAGGGTCAGCTTGGAGCCGATCAGCGGGATGTCCGGCTTCTCCCGGAGGAGGAAGGGGACACCGCCGATGTGGTCCTCGTGGCCATGGGTGAGGACGATGCCCTCGATGTCGTCGAGTCGGTCCCTGATGGACGTGAAGTCCGGCAGGATCAGGTCGATTCCGGGCTGCTCCTCCTCGGGGAAGAGCACTCCGCAGTCGACGATCAGCAGACGGCCGCCGTACTCGAAGACCGTCATGTTGCGGCCGATTTCGCCGAGGCCGCCGAGGGGCGTGACCCGGAGGCCGCCTTCGGGGAGCGCCGCGGGCCGGGCCAGTTCAGGATGCGGATGACTCAAAAGACTCTCCTCACCACGCGCGCCACGTACCGAGGGCACGTGGCGCGCGTGACGTTCGTGCGATGCAGTTGTCGTGTGGGAGTGCGGGCACCGGTGGCCCGCCTATTCAGTTGTGAAGTCCGTCCGGTCGTGCGGTGGTGCGAAGTCTGTTGTCAGAGCTGTACCCCGCCGGCGGCAAGATCGATCTTGAGCTGCTCGGTCTCCTCGGGCGTGAGACCGACCATGGGGGCGCGCAGCGGCCCGGCGGGCAGCCCCTGGAGGGCGAGCGCGGCCTTGGCGGTCATGACGCCCTGCGTGCGGAACATGCCGGTGAAGACCGCGAGCAGCTTCTGGTGGATCTCCAGTGCCTTCTGTACGTCACCCGCGACGTGCGCGTCCACCATGGCGCGCAGCTCGGGGGTGACGACGTGGCCGACGACGGAGACGAAGCCGACCGCGCCCACGGAGAGCAGCGGCAGGTTCAGCATGTCGTCGCCGGAGTACCAGGCGAGGCCGGAGCGCGCGATGGCCCAGCTGGCCCGGCCGAGGTCGCCCTTGGCGTCCTTGTTGGCGACGATCCGCGGGTGCTCCGCGAGGCGGACCAGTGTCTCGGTGTTGATCGGGACGCCGCTGCGGCCGGGGATGTCGTAGAGCATGACCGGCGGTCCCGCGGCGTCGGCGATCGCCGTGAAGTGCAGGTACAGGCCCTCTTGCGGGGGCTTGTTGTAGTACGGCGTGACGAGCAGGAGGCCGTGTGCGCCGACGCGCTCGGCGGCGCGGGCCAGCTCGATGCTGTGCTGGGTGTTGTTGGTGCCGACTCCGGCGACGACGTGAGCCCGGTCGCCGACGGCCTCCAGGACGGCTCGCACGAGGTCCGTTTTCTCCGCGTCGCTGGTGGTGGGGGACTCGCCGGTGGTGCCGTTGATGATCAGGCCGTCGTTGCCTGCGTCCACCAGATGGGTGGCGAGCCGCTGGGCGCCGTCGAGGTCGAGTGCGCCGTCCGCCGTGAAGGGCGTGACCATGGCGGTGAGGACCCGCCCGAAGGGGGTCTGCGGAGTGGAGGTCGGAGCCATGGGTTACACGCTACTCGTTGCTCAGGGCGGGGTCTGCCCTCGGGGGAGGCTGCAGGTCGGAGCGGAAGTGGAGCCCGGCACTGCCTGCTCGGGGGTTCAGGCAGTGCCGGGTCCCTTTGATCAGGCTAGATGAACTTCTCCAAACGCCGCAATCCGGACACTTCGCACGGCTGATGCGCACATCTGTGCCCGCTCGGGCCCGGCCCTGGTCAGTCGGGCCGGGCCCCGGGACGCGCGCCGGGGCCGGTTACGGCGCCACGCGTCCGTTGGCGTTGAAGGCCGCGTGGGTGAGCGGCATGAGGCGGGCCCACTCCGCCTCCATCTTCTCGCCGACCATCTCGATCTCCCGCTGCGGGAAGGAGGGGACCTTCGCCAGTTCGTGCTGGGTGCGCAGGCCCAGGAAGTGCATCAGCGAGCGCGCGTTGCAGGTCGCGTACATCGAGGAGTACAGGCCGACGGGAAGCACCGCGCGGGCCACCTCGCGGGCGACTCCGGCGGCGAGCATCTCCTGGTACCTCTGGTACGCCTGGAGGTAGGAATCCTCCATGGACCGGCTCACCAGTTCGTACTGCTCGGTGCTGCCCTCGACGAAGACGTACTTGCCCGGACGGCCCTGCTGGACGAGCTTGCGGGACTCGTCCGGCGCGTAGAAGACCGGCTGGAGCTCGCGGTAGCGGCCGGATTCCTCGTTGTAGGAGTTGTGGACGACGATGCCGTTGGCCAGGAAGTTGTGCCAGGGGCCCTCGACGGAGAGGTCGTAGGTCATCTCCTCCCCGTCGTCCTCGATGCCGACGACCCGGTCCCGCACCGCCTGTGCGGTCCCGCCGCCGCGCCGTGCCGGTGCCTGCTCTCCGGCGCTCTTGACCGCGTGGCAGGGTTCGCAGGCGGGAGCGAGGTTCTTCTCGTCGAGAGCCTGGGTCAGGTCGCGTGCCACGGGAACGACGTGGTCGAGGGCGAGCTGGTCGCGGGGGAAGTCCTGCCCGCAGAGGTGACAGGTGTCGACCTCCTTGATCAGCTCCCGGCGGCGCATGGCGGTCCACACGCCGATGCCTCGCCGCAGGCTGGGCGGAACGAGGGCTTCGGACGGACGGGGGGCGGTGCCGGCGGCCATGACCGCGTCGCCTACGACGAGCTCCCCCGCCTTGCACCATCCCTCCGGAGTGAACACGGCGTGGTCCACCGTGCAGCGGAGCACCTTTCCGGAAGCCGTGGTGATCCTGATCAGGCGCTTGACCCCGGACTGGATCACGTCGACGATCCTGGCGCGCCGGGCGAGCATCGTCTCCTCGTCGTAGCAGCGCACATGGTCGCGACGCACCGACTCGAGTCCGCGCAGGCGGGTGCTGGGGTGCAGCTCACGGAACTCCGCCACAGCCGATTCGGCTGCCTCCCGGTTCTCGTAGAGCCCCAGGTAGTGATTGGTCTCGCCACGTCTGACCTGTGCCATCCACCTGCCGGCCCGGCCGTGCCAGGTGACTCCACCGGCGGAGTGCGGCAGGCGGTCCTCGACGCCGGTGTGCCAGAGCTTGTACAGCTCGGCGATGGTGCGTCGGCGAAGGTTGCCGGCTTCGCTCTCCAGTGTGATCTCGGTGTCACCGGCGATGCACCAGCCGACGCGGTGCCGCATGAACTCCCGGAAGACGAAGATCGGGGCGCTGACGAAGAAGGTCATCGAGTTGTGCTCGAACGGGCTGCCGTGCCGGTCCCGCATGAGGTAGTTGATCAGACCCTTCGAGCGCTCCGGGTCCTTGTGCAGCTCGTCCAGGGACTGCTCCCCGGCGGTCGAGACGCGGGCGGCGAACAGCACGTCGGAGTCGGTCGCGCTGCTCTTGACCAGCTCGACGGTGACGTCGCTGCGGAGTTCGATCCTGGGATCGTCGGCGGGGGTGTCGGTCACGGTGTGGAGGGCCTTCCCATCTCGTCGTTTGGCGGGGCCACTCTACGGCCCCCTCGGAATCGGACGTCCGGTGCCGTGCCGCGATGAAGTCGGTGAAACAGGGCACCTGGAGGGGCGTTCGCTCGTCTGTATGAGTAACAGCGCATCACTCACTCTCCGGAAGGAGACACAGCCTCCATGATCCGCCGGCGTGAACCCGTGCCGTTCGCCTTCGTCGCCGAAGCCGACAGGTTCCGCAGCAATGTCGCACCCCCGCCCCGCGAGCGGGCTTCCTTCGGCCAGTTGGCCGGACGAGGACTCCTCGGTCTCACGGTCGTCGCCGGGCTCGTGGGCTCCCTGGTCATCGGGATGCCCGCGCTGTCGGCCGACCAGCCCTCCCCGCACAAACAGCCGTCACAGGCGACCGAAGGGCGCTGAGGCGCGGTCGGAGCGGACGGCGCCACCTCCGTCCGGGCCCCCGAGGGTGGTGACCGGAGACACAGGTCGGTAGCCTCACCGGGCACAACACTTGCCTCGGAACGAGTGAGGACCAGCCGTGCCCCTGCCCTTCCTGACGGCCGACCGTGCCTTTGACACGGCCGACGACGTCGCGCTGCCCTACGACGACCGCGACCTCTGGCGCCGGCCCTACCGGCCGGGGCCGTGGCGCGTGGGGGCGGCGGCGCTGTTGCTGCTGTTCGCCTCGTTCGTGCTGTTCGCGGCGGTCGTCATCGCGGCGACGGGCTCGCTCTCCTCCGCCGGGGTGATCTTCGGCATCGCGGTCGTCGTCATCCTCTGCGCCCTGCGGATGCTGCGCATGGGCGCGTGGGTGAGCGCGCGGGGGGTGCGTCAGGTCAGCTTCCTCACCACGCGCACGGTGGCCTGGCAGCAGGTCGCCAGCGTGCGCACGGTGCAGCAGCCGGTGCGCTGGCTCGGTCTGCCGCGCACGGTGCAGGGGCAGGCACTGCTCCTCGTCCGGCAGGGCAGGTCCGCGGAGCCCGCGTCCCCGCTGCTGACCACGCACAACTGCGACTTCCTGGCGCGCGACGGCGCCTTCGACCGGGCGGCCGACGCCGTGGAGGCGTGGGCCGACGAGTACCGTCGGGACTGAGCGACGAAAACCGAAACGCCGGGCCCCGACCGCAGTTGCGGTCGGGGCCCGGCGTTTCGGTCCGTTCGGGCGACCTCGAGGTCAGGCGGCCTCGACGTGCTCGCCGTCGTGGAGAGCGATCGCCCGTTGCATGGCCTTGCGGGCGCGCGGGGTGTCGCGGGCGTCGTGGTAGGCGACGGCGAGGCGGAACCAGCTGCGCCAGTCGCCGGGGGCGTCCTCCGTCTCGGCCTTGCGCAGGGCGAAGACCGCGTCGGCCGAGTCCCGGTCGACGCGGCCGCTGGGGGTGCGCTTCAGCTCGTCCACGGGCAGGCCTCCCTCGGCGTCGAGTTCGGCGGCCAGCTGGTTGGCCCTGCGGACGAACCGGGTGTTCTTCCAGAGGAACCACAGACCGATCACCGGCAGGATCAGCACCGCGACACCGAAGGCGACCGTGAGGGGGGTGCCGGCCTCGATGAGCAGCACACCGCGGCTGCCGGCCAGGACGAAGTAGAAGACCAGGACGGCGGCCGTGACGAGGTAGGTGATCTTCGCGCGCATGGGGGTCAGGGCTCGGTTCGGGGCTCGGGTCCGGATCTCGGTACGGCTCTCAGTTCAGGTCCAGGAAGTGTTCCAGGCCGAAGGTGAGGCCCGGCGTGGTGACCACCTTGCGGACGCCCAGCAGGATGCCCGGCATGAAGCTGCTGTGGTGCAGGGAGTCGTGGCGGACGGTGAGGGTCTCCCCTTCGCCGCCGAGCAGCACCTCCTGGTGGGCGAGCAGGCCGCGCAGGCGGATCGCGTGGACCGGGACCCCGTCGACGTCCGCGCCGCGGGCGCCGTCCAGGGCGGTGGCAGTGGCGTCGGGCGCCGGTGCGGAGCCTGCCTTCTGCCGGGCCTGGGCGATCAGCTGCGCGGTGCGGGTGGCGGTGCCGCTGGGGGCGTCCACCTTGTTCGGGTGGTGCAGCTCGACGACCTCGACGGACTCGAAGTACGGGGCGGCGAGCTGCGCGAACCTCATGGTGAGCACGGCGCCGATGGAGAAGTTGGGCGCGATGAGCACGCCGGTCTCCGGGGAGGCGTCGAGCCGGGCGGTGAGCTGCGCGAGGCGCTCGTCGGTCCAGCCGGTGGTACCGACGACGGCGTGGATACCGTGGCGTACGCAGTAGTCGAGGTTGTCCATGACCGAGGCGGGGGTGGTCAGCTCGACGGCGACCTGGGCGCCGGTCCTGGCCAGCGTGTCCAGGCTGTCGCCCCGGCCGAGGGCGGCGACCAGCTCCATGTCCGCGGCGGCCTCGACCGCCCGTACCGCCTCGGAGCCGATCCGGCCCTTGGCACCGAGGACGGCCACGCGCAGCTTGCTCATGTTCTTTCGCTTCCTTACCGGGAGGTCAGGCGACGGCGTCGTGCAGCCGGGACGCCTGCTTGTCCTTCAGCGGACCGATGACCGACAGTGAGGGCCGTCGGCCCAGGACGTCGCGGGCGACCGCGCGGACGTCGTCCGGCGTGACCGAGGCTATCCGGGCCAGCATGTCGTCGACGGACATCTGCTCGCCCCAGCACAGCTCGCTCTTGCCGATGCGGTTCATCAGCGCGCCCGTGTCCTCCAGGCCGAGGACCGTGGAGCCCCGGAGCTGGCCGACGGCACGGCCGATCTCGTCGTCCGTGAGGCCGTGCTCGGCGACGTGGTCCAGCTCGTCGCGGCAGATCTTGAGCACGTCGTGCACCTGGGAGGGGCGGCAGCCCGCGTACACGCCGAAGAGGCCGCAGTCGGCGAAGCCCGAGGTGTACGAGTACACGCTGTAGGCCAGCCCGCGCTTCTCCCGGACCTCCTGGAAGAGGCGCGAGGACATGCCGCCGCCGAGGGCGGTGTTGAGGACGCCCAGCGCCCACCGGCGCTCGTCGGTGCGGGCCAGGCCCGGCATGCCGAGGATGACGTGGGCCTGCTCGGTCTTGCGGCCGATCAGCTCGACACGGCCGGCGGCACGGATGGTGCGCCTTCCGTCGCGCGGGGCGATGGGCTCGGCCACCGGGTCCTTGAGGGCACCGGCTTTCTCGAAGGCGGCTCGGACCTGGCGTACGACCTTGTCGTGGTCGACGTTGCCCGCACAGGCGACCACGAGGTGCGTGGGGTCGTAGTGCTTCCTGTAGAAGCGGCGGATGCGGTCCGCGGTGAGCGCGTTGACCGTGTCGACCGTGCCGAGGACGGGGCGGCCGAGGGCGTTGTCGCCGAACATGGTGTGCGCGAAGAGATCGTGCACACAGTCGCCCGGGTCGTCCTCGGTCATCGCGATCTCCTCGAGGATGGCGCCGCGCTCCACGTCGACGTCCTCCTCCCGGATCAGCGAACCGGTCAGCATGTCGCAGACCACGTCGATGGCGAGCGGCAGGTCGGTGTCGAGCACGCGCGCGTAGTAGCACGTGTACTCCTTCGCCGTGAACGCGTTCATCTCGCCGCCGACCGCGTCGACGGCGGAGGAGATGTCCAGGGCGCTGCGCTTGTGCGTGCCCTTGAAGAGCAGGTGCTCCAGGTAGTGGGTGGCGCCGTTCAGCGCGGGGGTCTCGTCGCGGGAGCCGACGTGGGCCCAGATACCGAAGGTCGCCGAGCGGACCGAGGGCAGGGTCTCGGTGACGATGCGCAGGCCGCCGGGGAGGGTCGTCCTGCGGACCGTACCGATGCCGTGCTCGCCCTTGATGAGGGTTTGGGTACGGGCGACGGCCCGCGCCTCCGAGGAGGTGCGGGCCGTCGCCCCCGCGCGACGGGCCCGCACAGGTCGGCCGCGTACTTCATGTCGGTGGTGGAGCCATACACCCCCACCATAACCGGGAACACGGAGA